>WAMH01000087.1 GCA_015522395.1 Thermococcus sp.
GCTCTAACTACGATCGGCTTTGGATTCCTCGTTATGGTGGCGGTTCTCGGGATAAGCGCCGTTTCGGGACCCGTAACTTTCCTCACTCAGATGTTCGTGGGCGGGAAAACCGGAGAGTACGTGTCGGCATTCCTGCAAGCCCCATTTACGGCACTTCTGTACGAGTTCCTCTGGGTTTCAGGGGCCGCTTTCTACAAGGAGCTCAAGAAGAGGGAAGAACTGAAGAAGGTGGACGAGGAACTGGCCGAGCTTGGAATAGACCTCTGAGGTCAGCTTCCGTACTTCCTCTCTTTTGCCGCCCTCACAAGCCCCCTGAAGACCGGCGCGGGATTCATCGGCCTGGACTTGAACTCGGGATGGAACTGGGTCGCTATGAAGTAGCTGTGCCCCGGAAGCTCAAGTATCTCCATCCTCCTGCTGTCGTCGCCGGCTATGCCACTGAACACCAGTCCGGCCTTCTCGAACCGCTCTATGTAGTCCGGGTTGACCTCCCAGCGGTGCCTGTGGCGCTCGTAGACTATCTCCCTGCCGTAGAGTTCTCTCGCGAGGGTGTTGGGCTTTATGTGGACCGGGTAAGCCCCGAGGCGCATCGTTCCTCCGAGCCTGTCCAGATCGCGTTGCTCCGGCATGAGGTCTACGACCGGATAAGGAGTCCGAGGGTCTATCTCTGTTGAGTGTGCCCCCTTGAGCCCGAGGACGTTCCTCGCGAACTCGACAACCGTCAGCTGGAAACCGAAGCAGATTCCGAGGAACGGGATGTCGTTCTCGCGGGCATATTTGGCGGCCATCATCTTGCCCTCGGTACCGCGCGCACCGAAGCCGCCGGGGACGATGATCCCATCGACGTCCTCGAGAAGCTTTGTTCCAGCCTTCTCAAGGTCCTCCGCTTCCACCCAGCGGATCCTAACCTTTATGTCATTGGCGACGCTGGAGTGCTTCAAAGCCTCCTTTATGCTCAGGTAGGAGTCCGCTAACTTGACGTACTTTCCAACAACCGCTATCTCGACCGTGTCTTCGAGGGACTTGTACTTCTCAACCATCTCACGCCATGCTTCGAGCTCTGGCCCCCTCTCCGGGAGGCCGAGCCTCTTGGTGAGATACTTAGCGAGTCCCTCCTTCTCCAGCATCAGCGGAACCTCGTAGGTGTCCTCTACGTCGTAGGCGCTTATCACTGCCTCGTCCGGAACGTTCGTGAAGAGGCTTATCTTGAGCCTCGCGGACTCCTCAAGCGGTTCCTCAGAGCGCGCCACTATCGCGTCCGGCTGGATTCCGAGGGAGCGCAGTTCCTTAACGCTGTGCTGGGTCGGCTTTGTCTTCTGCTCTCCCACAACCCTGAGCTTGGGAACGTAGGTGACGTGGACGAAGGCAACGTTGTCCCTCCCTTCCTCTATCTGCATCTGCCTCGCCGCCTCGAGGAAGGGCATGCTCTCGATATCTCCTACCGTTCCGCCTATCTCCACCACAACGACATCGTAGTCCCTCGCTATCCTCCTGATGCGCTCTTTTATCTCGTTGGTGATGTGCGGGATGACCTGAACGGTCGCTCCCAAGTACTCGCCCTTCCTCTCCTTCTCGATGACGGCCGAGTAAACCTTGCCCGTGGTTATGTTGTGGTCGAAGCTCAGACTGGTGTCGAGGAAGCGCTCGTAGTTGCCGAGGTCGAGGTCAACCTCACCGCCGTCGTCGAGTACAAAAACCTCCCCGTGCTGGTAGGGGTTCATGGTTCCAGCGTCATAGTTGAGGTAGGGGTCGATTTTGATGTTCGTCGTTCTGAAACCGCGCGCCTTCATGAGCATTCCGAGGGAAGCGCTGGTTATTCCCTTTCCGAGGCCGCTAACGACACCACCCGTGACAAAGATGAACTTGGTCATGGCAAAACCTCCAGAGGTTATGTCGTCCATTGATTGGTGGGTGTTTAAAAGCTTTGTCGAGGCCTGAAACCATCGCCCACAAGCATCTGCAATAAAATCAGGACTGGAGAAAGGGATAAGGGCAGGGAAAGGTGGATCACTCCTCCAGCTCTACACCGTCCCCTTCATCCTCCTCTGTCAGCTCGCGAATCTCGTAAACCTTGAGGGGAACCTTCTTGAGGGCCTTGCCTATGACGGCCTTGGCTATCCTCTCGGCGTGCTCCACCGTCTGTGCGTTGTAGACCTTTATGGTGAGGTACATCCCAACAAGCCCGACGGGGCCGATTACGAAGGCGCTCTCGAAGTGGGCGCCGCAAACCGGGCACTGGGAGTAGCCTATCTCAACCCTCACAA
>WAMH01000088.1 GCA_015522395.1 Thermococcus sp.
GCAGGGGCGTGTAGTTGCTCAGGAGGACGTAGCGGTAGTCGACGACTGGATGCGTAAAGGGTATCGCCAGGAGGATGTACTTCACCGCGAGCGGAAGGTCGTTGATATCGGTGTACATCAGCAGGAACGCCGGAAACGCCAGGGGGAGTATGGTGGCGCTGACGAGCGTCGTCGCGCTCTGCACGTCCTCGGCAAAGGTGGCCACTATCATGGCCAGACCCAGGGCGATGATTATCGTCAGGAAGACCACGATGGCGAACAGAAAAGCCCCGGTTGGCGTAACTTTAAGCCCGAGGTCTTCGAGGCTCACGCCGCTCGAACCGAGGCCGAAGGAACCCATGTAGTACTTCATCCCGACCATGTAGGCTATCGCGGAGACGAGGCCCATCATAGCGGTTCCGAATATCTTGGCACCCACTATGTGAGTCCTCGGAACCGGGAGGGTGAGGAGGGTTTCAAGCGTTTTGTTCTCCTTCTCGCTCGCTATCGCGCCAGCCGCCATCTGGGAGGTTATCATGACCATCGTGAAAACTATAAGCGGTATCGTGAAGGCCTGCGCCGATATCACGCTCGAAACTATCGTCGGCGAAACGTCGACGACGTTGCCGTTTATGAAGGACCTGCTGATGGTCCTTATCGGGTGGAGCACCGCGTCTGGATTGTTCGCGCCGAGGGCCTTGACCTTCAGTCTGGCTATCTCCTCGCTCAGAACCTGCAGAACGCCGTTTATCCTGCCCTCACTGACGCTCTCCTTCATCCCCGCCCCTATGCTCGTGAAGATAACGTATATCTCGACGGTGGCAGTCTCATTGGCGCGGAGCTTCGAGGTGAAGTCAGGGGGAATAACCGCCAGAACGTTCTGCTTCTCCCGAACGGCAAGCCTCAGCGCCTCGTCCACAGAGGTGGCGTTGACAACAGTCACAGTAACGTTTGGAGCACTCTGGAGGGATTTTATGAGGAGTGCCCCGTAGGGACCCTCGTCAAAGTTGACTATGGCCACGTGGGTTTCCTTCTGGGCCTGCTCCATGCCGATGTTGACCGCCTGGCCCATCAACGGCAGGAGGATCAGCGGGACGACGACCATGCCGAAGACGAGCTTCTTGTCCCTGAAGAGGTTCTTCAGTTCCTTCATGGCCATGACCCAGAAATCGCTCATCCTCCCTCACCCCCTATCGGCTCGCTAATGTTCGCTCCCACCGCCGTCATGAAGACCTCCTCGAGGTTCTCGGCGCTGTACTTATCCTTCAGCTCTCTTGGAGTCCCGACTTCTATGATCTGTCCCCTGTTTATGAGCGCGACGCGGTGGCAGAGATACTCAACCTCGAGCATGTTGTGGCTGGAGAGGAGAAAGGTTACCCCTTCTTCCCTCGCGAAGCGCCTTATCATCTGTCTTATCGCGTAGGCGTTGACTATGTCAAGCCCGCTCGCCGGCTCGTCCAGTATGGCAAGCTTTGGCCGGACCATCAAGGCTCTCGCTATGAGGAGCTTCCTGGCCATTCCCTTCGAGTAGGTCGAGATCTTGTCGTTCAGCCTCTGGCCGAGGCCGCTCAGCTCCATCCCGAGCTTCAGCATCTCCCTGGCCTTCGCTTCGTCCTTGGCGTAGAGCTTCGCCATGAACTCAAGGTATTCCTTTCCGGTGAGGTTCTTATAGGCCCCAGCCTCCTCAGGAAGGTAGCTTATCAGCTCGCGGACCTTTGGAGCATCTTTAACGACGTCGTAACCGGCTATCTTTGCCGTCCCCCCAGTCGGCTTGAGGAGTGTTGCGAGGATCTTTAAGGTGGTGCTCTTGCCGGCACCGTTCGGCCCGATTAGTCCAAAGATTTCACCCTCGTTGATGGAGAAGCTGATCCCCCTTAGCGCCTTCACCTTCCCATAGTCCTTCTCCAAACCCAGAACCTCAACCATCGGCATCTTCCGCCCCCCTAACGGTTAATCCTCTTCATAGATAAAGATTTCTTCAACCGGCCTGTTGAAAAAACGGGCTATCCTGAAGGCAAGCTTGAGGGACGGATCGTAGCGGCCCTTCTCGATGGCTATTATCGTCTGCCTCGTGACGCCGAGCGCTTTCGCCAGCTCCTCCTGCGTCAAGCCCCTTTCCTCCCTCAGCTCGCGGAGGCGGTTCTTCATGACGACACCTCACATCTTCCTTCCGTAGTAGAACCTCAACGCGAGGTTCCCGAAGAATATCAGGGTCAGCAGGCCGGAGAGGATTTCAGTGCAGAATGCATCCCTCGCCACCAGAAGGCTGTAGTATAAGGAGAGCACGACCGTCAGCAGGACAACCTCAAGAGTCCTCGCGGCGGCGAGCTTGGCTATTTCATTACCTCTCTCGTCTAGGGGAACTCCAACGTTCTTTACAACTCCCCTCGTGAGCAGATAGCCGAGGACGCCGCCAAAGAAGCCGGCAACGAGCACTATAACGGCCGTCCCGTTCATTCAGCTCACCCTCCGGTAGTGGAACCTAGCGGCGATCCACGTGACCATGTACAGCGTCATCAGGGCAAACAGGGTAGTGCGAACGTCCGTCCAGGGTTTCAACCCGAATGAAAGGGCAAGATATCCAAAGGCTAAAACAGTTAACAGAACGTCCCCTGCCAGGGCTCTGCTCTTCAGCTCTATGAGTTCATCCCTCTCATCCGTAACGGGAGCATTTGGGGTGAACCTGTCTCTTCTCTTCCTTGCAAGGAGGATCACGGGGAGAAGCGCCGCGGTGAGGAAAACCAGCGTCTCCGGAAAAGAAATGAAGCCCATCCTCCAGAAAGCCACCACAGAGGAAACCAAAGCAAGGATGACCGAGAAAAGGAGGAGCTGAAAAACAATACACCTCTCACCAGCCAGGTCCGGGTTCGTGAGGGCAAGGCCGGCGAAGCCACCGCCGAAGGCAAGGGCGAAGATAAAAGCACCCACAAAGATGGGGAAAGTCCACCCCGGCATCTCGTAGCTAACAGTCATGCTCCCGCCGCTGGACAAGTAAAGCCAGAGGAGATACGCCCCGTAGGCCAGAATCGAGAGAATAACCAGCAGGAGAACGTTTTTCTTTTCGTGGTCCACCATCACCACCGTGTAAAGTTTCCTTTACGTAAAGCTTCCTTTACATCCTTATAAGCTTTGCCCCTCAAAGTTTTTAAAGCGGGAGGACGAAGGAAGAACGCGCGGGGGTAGCCGAGCCTGGCCAAAGGCGCGGGATTTAGGGTCCCGTCCGGTAGCGGTTCGCGGGTTCAAATCCCGTCCCCCGCACCATTACAGCCCTTGCAGGCAAGCGCTTGGGGAACAAGTTGATTTTCTGGAACGGTTTTATCCACTTTATCCTTTGGTGGTTTCTCCAGAAAAACGCCTTTAGCCCTTACAGCAAAACCGGAACGGCAAGGAGCCAATGGAGGCCAGACCAGCTTTTATACTCCGGTAGGTACAACTGATTCCTTACCCCCTCGAGAAGATGTTCTCCGGTCAACCCTCCCCTTCAAAGTTTCAGCATTGACAGAAAGGCAGTACTCAGAAGAAAGGCCGAATGGCGGGCCGGGCGGGATTTGAACCCGCGGCCACGGGGTTAAAAGCCCCGCGCTCTAACCAGGCTGAGCTACCGGCCCGCTACCGATGGAGGTAAAGATTCCGATTTTTAAGCTTTGCCCTCCTGGGAAGTGACTCTTAATTGATTGTTTTATGAATTAGCTAACGGGATA
>WAMH01000089.1 GCA_015522395.1 Thermococcus sp.
GCTCATCATAACCGTGACCAGGAGGAAGTCCACCGGCTGGTTGTACCCCTCTCTGGTCATTGGGGCCGTCGTGGCCGTTGCGGTTCTCATCTTCGCGAGGAGAGCTAGGGAGCCTGAAGAAAGCGGGGAAGAAGCTGAACAATTCAAACCCCCGGGAGGGGTCGGGGAACCCGGTGAGGAAGAAACCGGAAACGCCGAACCGGAAAACTCGAATGAGGGGGCGGGATGAATGGACTTCTTTTTCTATCCCTCCAGCGTGGCAGTCTTCGGCTCCTTCAAGGAGGGCGCGATAGCGAGGGAAATCCTCAGGAACATCGTGGAGGGTGGCTTTGAGGGAAGAATCCTTCCAATAAACCCTAAGGGCGGAACCGTTGATGTCGCTGGAAAACGCTTTGAAATCATGCAAAAGCTTGAGGAACCCGTTGACGTTGCGATAATAGCCGTTCCGGCCAAGGTCGTTCCAGCTCTGATGGACGAGATAGGGCCTCTAATTAAGGGCGCCGTCGTCATCTCTGCTGGCTTCTCCGAGGTCGGGAACGATGAGCTGGAGCGCGAGCTTGTTGAGAGGGCTAAAAAGCACGGCGTTAGACTCATAGGCCCCAACTGCGCCGGCATCTTTGGTGTCCACGGGAGGTTCTTCGGTTCCTTCGAGGTTCGCGTAAGGCCTGGAGGTCTGGCTCTAATCAGCCAGAGCGGTGCCTTCGGTGGCGCGGCTTTGGCTATGGGCAACGACGAGGGGATAGGCTTCTCGGCCTTTGTAAGCTATGGAAACGCCGCTGATCTGAACGAGAGCGACTTTTTAGAATACTTCGCCGACGATGAAAATACAAAGGCCATAGCCCTCTACATCGAGGGAGTTAGAGACGGCAGGCGCTTCCTTAAGGCACTCCGCTACGCGAGCGAGAAAAAGCCCGTGGTAATCCTCAAGGCCGGAAAGAGCGCGAGCGGTGCCAAAGCGGCCGCTTCCCACACGGGTTCCCTCGCGGGAAGCTACGAAATCTACCGCGCGGCCTTTAAACAGGCCGGGGCCATAGAGGTCGAGGAGATGGAAGAACTCTTCGACGCGGCTAAAGCCTTCGAGATGTATCCAAGGGCCGGAAAGCGCGTGGCAGTGATAACCAACTCCGGTGGTCCCGGCGTTCTGGCAACGGACAAGCTGGAAAAGCTAGGTCTTGAGATCGCGAAGCTGAGCGATGAAACAACTCAAAAGCTCCGCTCCTTCCTTCCAGAGCAGTGCTCGGTGAAAAATCCAATAGACCTCATAGCGGATGCCGACTACGAGCGCTATAGAAGGGCCATCGAGACAGTCTGCAGGGATGAGAACGTTGATTCCATCCTCGTAATCTGCGTGCCGCCGATATTCATCCCGAGCGAGGAGATAGCAAGAGCGGTCATCGAGTCCGACTGCGACAAGCCGATTATAGTCAACTTCATGGCCGGGGAGCTGGTTCGCGACGGCGTTAGGCTTCTGGAAAAGCACGGCGTTAAGAACTTCTCCACTCCGGAGCGGGCCGCCAGAGCGCTTCACTGGCTTTCCCTCAGGAGGTTACAAAGGAAGGCTTTTTAAACGGCTCTTCTGTTTCCATTCTGATGATAGCGTTAGGTATTGAAGGAACCGCCCACACCCTTGGGATAGGAGTAGTAACCGAGAATAAAGTCCTCGCCAACGTATTCCACACTCTCACCACCGAGAAGGGCGGCATCCACCCGAAGGAGGCCGCCGAGCACCATGCAAGGCTTTTCAAGCCCCTTCTGAGGAAGGCCCTCAACGAGGCCGGAATAACGATGGGGGACGTTGACGTTATAGCTTTCTCCCAGGGGCCGGGGCTTGGGCCGTGCCTCCGCGTTGTTGCAACCGCCGCGAGGGCATTGGCCATAAAATACCGGAAGCCCATCATCGGGGTAAACCACTGCATTGCCCACGTTGAGATAACGAAGATGTTCGGTGTCAGAGACCCGGTCGGTCTGTACGTCAGCGGCGGTAACACGCAGGTTCTCGCTCTGGAGGGCGGCCGCTACCGCGTTTTTGGAGAAACCCTCGACGTAGGCATAGGGAACGCGATAGACACCTTCGCGCGCGAGCTGGGAATAGGCTTTCCCGGCGGGCCCAAGATTGAGAAACTCGCCCGGAAGGGAAAGAGGTATATCGAGCTTCCCTATGCAGTGAAGGGCATGGATCTGAGCTTCTCCGGGGTTCTAACAGAGGCCGTCCGGAAGTACCGCACCGGAAAGTACCGCGTTGAGGACCTAGCGTACTCTTTCCAGGAGACGGCCTTTTCAGCGCTGGTTGAGGTTACCGAAAGGGCCATAGCGCATACGGACAAAATGGAGGTCGTTCTCGTCGGTGGCGTTGCGGCAAACAACCGCCTTCGCGAGATGCTCAAGACAATGGCCGAGGATAGGGGAGTGAAGTTCTTCGTTCCCCCCTACGATCTCTGCAGGGACAACGGGGCCATGATAGCCTACACCGGCCTGAGGATGTACCGGGGTGGCGTAAGGTTTAGGCTCGAGGACACCGTTGTGAAGCAGAAGTTCCGGACCGACGAGGTGGAAGTCACATGGGATTGAGGGTCTCCCCGCTGGTTTTTCTTGGTGATGTGGTTCTCCTCATCGTCATGGCCTACGCCGCCTCTTACTCCATCAGGCGGATGCACCGCTATGGGGAGCCCCTCGACAGGTTCATCTTTATAGTGTCTCTTTCTCTGGTTCTCGCCACTCTCGGTCGCCTTTTGGATCTCATCGACGATTTTGTGCCCCTGAACCCTTCGGTTGACGTGGTGGAGTACACCCTCTACTTCTTCGCCATAGTGGGTGTCATATACGGTATCATAAGCTATATGAACCGCGTTGAGAAGAGGATTCTTCCTCCGGAGCGGGTTGAGAGCAGTATAAAACCGGCACCGGGAGGCTACATTCACGGCGACGAGGAGTCCGTTGTTGGGTTTCTCTCGTCCCTCAACGACCCCGTTCTCGTGATAACGAGAAAACCGGAGCGCTACGGGCACCTTAAGAAGGTCGAAACCCTCTGGGTCACGCCCCTCGGGGGAGAGGGTGTCTCGCCGACGAGGCTCCACTTCCTGCTCGAGGCCGCCGTCAACTTCATGCGCAACGGTGGAAAGCTCGTCGTCATTGACTGCGTTGAGGTGTTGGTGCTCTACAACGACTTTCCTTCCGTCTTCAAGTTCCTCTCGTCGCTCAAGGACCACGCGGTAACCTCCGGTGCCGCCGTTCTGCTTCTAATCGAGAGGGGTGCCTTTGAGGAGAGGGAGCTGAAACTCTTGGAGAGGGAGTTCATCCCCCTGGAGAAGCCTGCGGACCTGCTCAGAACTTCTTCTTGATACGCATCGTATATTTGGGATATATCTCCTCGCTGAAGCGGATGAACTTGGCCTTCCTGGGAGACTTTTTGATCACTATCTCCGTCTCCGGGTCGAGCCGGGTGTAGAACTGACCGTCAACGGCGAGTATCAGCTTCCTGCCCTTGGCCAGGTTTTTCACCTCAACGGTGCTTTCCGCTGGGACGACCATGGGTCTCGAGCTCAGTGCTATCGGTGCCAGGGGTGCTATCACAACTGCCTCGAGTCTCGGGTCAAGGAAGGGCCCCCCGGCGCTCATTGCGTAGCCGGTTGAACCGGTGGGGGTGGAAACTATAAGGCCGTCCGCCCGTATCTCGTCAGCCAGGCCGCCGTCTATGTAGTACTTCAGGTGGATTATCTTTCCCGGGACACCCGTGAGTATCGCCGCCTCGTTCAGCGCGTCAGGCACCCCGCTTTCTCCGTTCAGGTAGGTCCTCAGCTTCATCCTCTCGTCTATCCTGTAATCCCCTTCCATGAGCTTGCTCAGTGCGAAGAACGCCTCGTGCGGTTCCACCTCCGTCAGGAATCCCAGGGTCCCCATGTTTATCCCCAGTATCGGGATCTCCTTCTTCGTCCTGTGCTCGACGCGGAGTATCGTTCCGTCGCCGCCTATTGCGATTATGAAGTTGACATCGAAATCCTCCAGCGGGCGAACGTCCTCCTCCCTGAACTCCCTCAGGTGTTCGTAGGTCTCAGAATCCACGAATACCTCGTACCCGCTGACCTTGAGGAAGTCGTACACCCTGTAGGCAAGCTTAAGTGCGGCCTGCCTGTCCCGTCTCGCCACCACGCCGAACCTCAAGCTTCCACCCCCGCTATGGCTTCTTCGGCCGCTTCAGGCTTAAAATCTGCCGCCACGAAGGAGCCAACCATTGTGGGGGCCCAGTATGAGATGAGCCTCTCGAGTATAGTTCCCGTCACCGCGTACTCAGGGTTGATGCCAAGGGCCGTAAAGACGGCGGTGTTTACCGCCTCTATGATCCCGGCACCACCGGGGATTATTGCAAACATGCCAACAACCATTGAAACTACTAAAACGACGGTTATGCTAACCGGGTCTATGGGCTGGCCGATGGAGAAGAAGACCAGGTAGTAGCGCGCTACCGTCAGGATCCAGTAAACGAAGGACCAGCCGATGGCGATGAGGGTGTAGGCGCGGCTCTTTAACAGCACCTTGAAATCGCGCTGAAAGGTCGGTATCGTCACGGTGTCTATCTTTTCAAAGCTCTCGCGTCTCTTCTCAGCCCCCGCCTTGGAGAGTTTTTGGTACTGTCTGAATATCCACCATATTGCCCCGTGGGCCTTTTCCTCGCTCATCAGGAGACCTATAACCAGCGCGGAGAAGCCCATCATAACGGCGTCGAGGAAGATTATGATGGCCGTAAGGATGGTCTCCCCGAGGTGATAAACGTGGAGAGTCGCGAGAATCATCATGAAGCCTATGGGGATGAGATCGAGTATTCTGTCCATCATCACGCTGGCCGTCGTGGGGCCGTAGGGTTCCCCAGTCTTCTTGGAGATGTAGTAGACCCTAACGAACTCTCCGAGGCCCTTAGCCCCGGGGCTGACGTTGTTGAAAAACATCCCCACGAATATTGCCTTCCAGACGACCTTGATAGGTGCCCTTATGTTGAGGCCCTTCAGAAGAACCTGCCAGCGGAGGGCCGAGGTAAGGGTCGTGAAAACGTACACGACAACAGCCAGGAGAAGCAGTCTCCAGTTAGAGCTAGCTATTATCTCGGCTACTCCCTTGGCACCGGCCCAGTGTATCAGTGCCCCTATTATGAGCAGTGCACCCGCGAAGAACGCTGCCTTTTTCTTGTCCATTGACATAACACCTTAACCCATTTCTTCGGCGCTATCGTTTATATTACTGTCGCCTACATCCCCCCCGCTGACCTTTATGCCGAAGTGCGTCATTATCACCGCGCCTATTACCGTCGGTGCCCAGTACGAGATGAGCCTCTCGAGTATCGTCGCCGTTACCGCTATCTCCTTGTTTATGCCGAGGAGAACGTAAACGGTGGAGTTTATAAGCTCGATAAGGCCCGCTCCTCCAGGAACCACCGAGACCATCCCAACGACTATGCCTATCATCTGAACGACCATCACATCGACGAGCCTTATGGGGCTGTTTATACTGTAGAATATGTAGTACGAGCGGAGCAGTATTAGCGTCCATGTCACGAAGGACCAGGTGAGGGATATAGCGAAGGCCTTCTTGTGCCTCATAAGCATCCTGAAGTTCTCCTGAAACTGGGGCACGCTCACCTCAACTGCCCTCACGAACCTCTCCTCGTACTTCGCGGCCCTTTTGGGAGTTATCCTTCTGAACTGCCTGTAGAGCCAGTAGAGGATCCTCTTGGTTTTTCTCTCGCTCAGCAGAACCCCAACCGTCGCGAAGGTCAGCACCGCGAAGAACGCATCCAGAAGTATGAGCGTCACGGTTAGGGTTATCGATCCGAGTCTGTAAACGTGGACCGTAGCCAAGACGAGCATGAAGACAACGGGTATGACGTCCAGGATCCTGTCCATCATGACAGTTGCGAAAACGGGCCCGTAGGGATCTCCTGTTCTTTTGTGGACGTAGTAGGCCCTGACGGGCTCACCGCCGCCCCTTGCGCCCGGGGTCACGTTGTTTATGAAAACCCCCACCAGAAGGGCCTCCAGAACCTCTCTGAACTTCGGCCTTATGTTGAGGCTCTTCATGAGAACCTGCCAGCGGAGGGCCCAAGTAACGAGGGAGGCCACGTAAACGGCTATGGCCAGGAGAAAGTAGTCAAGCCTCGCCGTTCTCAGTATCTCGATTACCTCACCTATCCCCGCCCACCAGAGGAGGAGGATTATGACGGCGATCCCAGCACCTATGAGGCCGTACTTCCTGTTCACGTCCTCACACCTTCCGGAGCTTCGCTATGAAGAACCCCTGGGTCAGGTGCCTGTTCGGATAGAACCTCTGAACGTCGTTGATTCCAACTCCGGGGGAACCTATGAAGATGCTCTGCTCCTCAAGCTTTAAGCCTTTACCAAGGGCATACTTCACGTTCGCCTCGTTCTCCTCCAGCGAGAGTGTGCAGGTGGAGTAGACTAAAACGCCCCCCTTCCTCAGGGACTTCACCGCCGCCCAGATGAATGCCCTCTGATAGCGCGCGGTCGCCTCGATGTCCTTTGGCGTCCTGCTCTCCCAGAGCTTGGGCCTTATGCCGAGGGCGGTGCAGGGCGCGTCGAGGAGTATCTTATCGGCCTGAATTCCGAGTTCTGGCAGCTTCCTCGCGTCCATTCTTATGAGCCTGACGTTCTTAACGCCAAGCCTCTTAAGTTCTTCCTCCGTCTTCCGCAGTCTGTTCTTCGATTTGTCCATCGCGATTATCTCTCCCCTGTTCTGCATGAGCTGGGCTATGTGGCTCGTCTTTCCGCCTGGAGCGGCCGCCATGTCGATTATCAAATCCTCCTCGTTTGGCTCCAGGACGTGAGCGGCCACCATGGAAGGCAAACTCTGGGCGTAGAAGAGGCCCTCCTTAAAGCTCTCCAGCTCGCTCAAACTGGGAAGCTTGAACTTTGGAAGGGTCACTTCCACTGCTAAGCCCCTCGTCGAGGTTATCATCTCCTTCGCGCCCATCCTGGCTATGCCAATTCCGACGAGCAGGCCCCTCGGGTCTCTGATCCCCACCTCATCGCCGGGCTTGATTTTCTTGTCCGTCTGGAGAACACCGGGAGCGTAGAGCATCGCGCCCTGGTAGACGCTCTCGCTCGCGAACTTGTTGGCCCTCACCACCGGAAGGCCCGGCTCATAGTCGTCGGGAAAGTTCGGGCCTTCCCTCTCGAAGTATATTCCCTCCTTGAGGTAGGGGCTTCTCTTGGGTTTCAGGCCTTCCCTCCGTAGGATGCCCATCAGCTTCGAGCGGCTCGTTTTCAGGGTATTCACTCGAATGTAGTACTTCTCCACCGGCGTCCTCAGCGAGGCCATTATCTCCTCTGCCTCATCTCCGAAGAGCTTCCTGTAGTACTCCCTCAGCTCCGGTGGAAACGCCTCCTCGTAGCTCATCGCCACCCCTCAGAGGTCGAAGATTTCGAAGCGCTTTCCGAGGTCGATTATCCTGCTGATCCCCTGTCTCAGCGCGCCAGCGCTCCCGAAGTTGGCCTCGAACTGGAAAACTTTCTCGTCGCTTTTCTCAATTCTCTCGAGAACCTCCGTCGGGGAGACCCTCCCATCGCGCCTCCAGTTGTAGAGGTCGTTCAGGAAGTCCTCACTGCCGTAGATGAAGCTCCTCGGGAAGATCTCCAGGAAGAGGCCGACGAAGTTCTCGCTTATCCTCTCCCTTGGAACGGCAACCACGAGGTAGTAGCTCTCCGGCGTCGCTCCGACCTCGATCTGGGGCTTTATCTCAAAGGCCGGATGCGGATAGCTCATCTGCTTCCACTCGCCGTCGAGGAAAACGTAAGCTCCAAAGACCTCCTCAACAGGCTCGACCTGGAAGCCCTCCGGC
>WAMH01000090.1 GCA_015522395.1 Thermococcus sp.
GAAAGCTCAAGACGATAATCGAGGGAATAGACGAGAAGGAGTTCGACCTTGATGAGATAGCAAAGAAGCTGAAGGCGAAGCTGGCATGCGGCGGAACTGCGAAGAACGGAAGGATAGAGCTTCAGGGAGACCACAGGGACAGGGTCAAGAAACTGCTTGGGGAACTCGGGTTTTCCGAGGATCTCATAGAGGTCGAGTAACGCGGAAAAACGTAATCTGGCACGAGCTCATAGGGCTGAAAGCAAAGATTATAAGGGCATCCCATCCAGGGCTGGTTGGCATCGAGGGATACGTCCTTGACGAGACGAGAAACACCCTCACCATACTCGGTGAGAGGCTCTGGGTGGTTCCCAAGGACGTGGTTTGCCTTGAGTTTGAGGTTGACGGTGAGAGTATCCGAATCAACGGAAAAGAGCTGATTGGAAGACCCGAGATGAGACTGAAGAAGAGGTGGAGAAGATGAGAGAGATTGGATTGAAGATTCAGCCTCCCGCTGAGAAGTGTGACGATCCCAACTGCCCCTGGCACGGGCATCTCAAGATACACGGCAGGTACTTCGAGGGCGTCGTCGTCAGCGATAAGGGCAAGAAGACCGTCGTCGTCGAGAGGCAGCACTACCACTACCTCAAGAAGTACGAGAGGTATGAACTCAGGAGGAGCAAAGTCCACGCCCACAACCCCGAGTGCATCGATGCGAAGGTCGGCGACCGCGTTCTCATCGCGGAGACCAGGCCGATAAGCAAGACCAAGAGCTGGGTTGTCGTTGCCGTCACCAAGAGGGCCGACGAGAGGTGATGTAGATGGCGAAGAAGGGTGCTGGAGCCACCAGAGGAATTAGCCCCGTCAGGCCGACCCGTGCCCTGCCGGTCGGTGCCTACCTCAAGGTCGCCGACAACAGCGGCGCCAAGGTTATTCAGATCATCGGTGTCGTCGGCTACAAGGGCACTAGAAGGAGGCTTGCCAGCGCGGGTGTTGGTGACATGGTCATAGCAGCGGTAAAGAAGGGAAGGCCGGACATCAGGCACCAGGTTGTTAGGGCCGTTGTCGTCAGGCAGAGGAAGGAGTACAGAAGGCTCGACGGCATGCGCGTTAAGTTCGAGGACAATGCTGCCGCGATTGTCACCCCCGAGGGCGTCCCGAGGGGAACCGAGATCAGGGGTGCCATAGCCAGGGAGGCTGCCGAGAGGTGGGTCAGGCTCGGCAGCATAGCGAGCATAGTGTTGTGAGGTGAGAATGATGAAGCTCGATACCAAACAGCCGAGAAAGCAGAGGAGGTTCCTCCACAACGCTCCCCTTCACCTCAGGGGCAAGATGATGGCCGCCCCCCTCAGCGAGAACCTCAGGGAGAAGTACGGCGTCAGGAATCTGCCCATCAGGGAGGGGGACAAGGTTAGGGTTATGCGCGGCGACTTTAAGGGCAAGGAAGGCAAGGTCGCTGAGATAGACCTCAAGAGATACAGGATTCACGTGGAAGGTGTCACCCAGAAGAAGACCGACGGCACCGAGGTTTACTACCCGGTTCACCCGTCGAACGTTATGATAGTCGAGCTCAACCTCGACGACGAGAAAAGGGAGAAGATAATTAAGAGGAGGGCTGGCTGATGGCGAGAAAGGGGGCCAGGAGGCACCTTAAGAGACTTGCCGCTCCGAATCAGTGGTACATCCGCAGAAAGGAGTACAAGTGGGCGGTCAGGCCGAGGGCAGGACCGCACAGCATGAAGACCTCAATACCGCTGCTCTACATAGTCAGGGACTACCTCGGCTACGCTAAGACCGCTCGCGAGGCGAGGAAGATACTCAACGAGGGCAAGATACTCGTTGACGGCCGCGTTAGGAAGGACTACAAGTTCCCGGTCGGCATAATGGACGTTATATCCATTCCGGAGACCGGCGAGCACTACAGGGTCCTCCCGAACAGGATAGGGAAGCTGGTACTCCACCCGATAAGCGAGGAGGAGGCCGGCATAAAGCCGCTTAGGATAAGCAACAAGAGGATGGTCAAGGGCGCGAAGGTTCAGCTCAACCTCCACGACGGAAGCAACCACCTCATCAGCATGGACGAGAAGGACGCGTACAGAACGGCCTACACCGTCCTCATGAAGGTTCCGGAGAGGGAAGTTGTTAAGGTCATCCCGTTTGAGGTCGGTGCCTACGTCTTCGTTACCCAGGGTAAGAACGTCGCAAGGAAGGGCAAGGTCGTCGAGGTCAGGCGCTTCCCGATGGGCTGGCCGGACGTCGTCACCATCGAGGACGAGAACGGCGAGCTTTTCGACACCCTAAAGGAGTACGCCTTCGTCGTTGGAAAGGACAAGCCGGAGATTTCCCTTCCGTGAGGTGAGATAGATGGAGATCAACAGAGAGGCCATACTTGCTGACTGGGAAGCTCACCCTATGAGGAAGCCCAAAATTGCAAAGGTCACGATAAACATCGGAGTTGGCGAGAGTGGCGAGCGCCTAACCAAGGCCGAAACCATGCTGGAGGGGCTCGTCGGCCAGAAGCCGATAAGGAGGCGTGCAAAGCAGACCAACAGGGACTTCGGAATCAGGCGCGGCGAGCCGATAGCGGTGAAGGTCACCCTCCGCGGCGAGAAGGCCAGGCAAATGCTTGACAGGCTTCTTGAGGCAGTTGACAGGAAGCTCAAAGCTGGAAACTTCGACGAGCACGGCAACTTCTGCTTTGGAATACAGGAGCACATCAACATTCCGGGAGTGGAGTACGACCCGGAGATCGGTATCTTCGGTATGGACGTCTGCGTTACCCTCGAGAGACCCGGCTACCGCGTCACCAAGAGGAAGAGGCAGAGGAGGAAGATACCGAACAGGCACAAGCTGACGAAGGAAGAGGGTATCGTCTTCGCTACTGAGG
>WAMH01000091.1 GCA_015522395.1 Thermococcus sp.
CCTTCAGCGCGCCCCAATCGGGGGAGCCTTCAAGGACGAGCTTTTTTGTGAACACAACCTCGTCGAACCACTCTCTCGCGAGTTCATAAGCTTCCTCACTCCTCACGTCCATCTCGACGGAGTAATCCCGCGAGAAGGAGACTTCCTCTTCGGTTATTTCAGGCCCCGCGCTCATTCCTCCAGCCACTCCCTGACGGCTTTAACCACAGCCTCCTTTCTCATCGGGAAGGCCTTGACCTTTATCCTAACCTGAACGACATCAGCTCCCTCGTCTATCTCGACGTCGCCCAGATAGGCCTTCTGCTTGTTGAATCGGATGTAGAAGGTTCCTTCCTCGTCGACCTTCTCGTCGAGGTGTTCAAGGAGATAGCCCCTGTCCTCTTCGCTCAGGAGTTCCTTAAAGTGCTCCAGGAAGGTTCTAACGGCCCTGCTCCTCTTTATCTCCACGTTGATGACCTTGATCGGGTTGCCGAAGAAGCCCTTCGTCTCGTCGATGTCAAAGATTATGTCGTCCCCGTCTATCTCCTCGGGAATGAAGGTCGCTATCGCGTCGAGGACCTTGTCCTCGTCTTCCGTCGCCTGGATGAAGGTGGTAAGCCTGACGTGATGTGCCTGAAGCTTCGCCATCTTTCTCACCGGAGTGAATTGGGGAAGCGGCTTTAAAAGGTAACCCTAAGCGTGTAGACTGCAGAAACCTATGGTGATATTAACAAGAGCGAGAAGACAAAGAAGCCGATGAAACCCCAAGGTTCTTTTTGTCATTGGACATACCCCTTAATGTCTTCTGGACGTTAAGAGCTTTGCCAAAACGAGGCTGAAGATTACAACCAAGAGGAGAGGCCAGAGGTGGTTTCTTCCTCCTACGTTTCCAGAACCGTGATATGTGTTCGAGTTGTCGGTGGAACTTAAGGGTTTGAAGTGAGTATTGGTTGAGGATGCTGTCGAGGATTGACCTGTTGTTGATACACTCGGCAATTCGTAAGGGCGCGCCAGATTCTCAAACCGATACTTTACGGAGAGCTGAAACTCCCTCAGCTCAGGTAAGATCTCGATTCCCACCAAGGGGTATGGTCTGAGGGTACTCCCATCAAAATAGAACGCGTAGAACGGTTCATCGAACATCCGGGAGAGTTCGTCGTAGGTTATTGGTTCGGTTTTCCTTGAGCTGTTCTTCCACAGGAACTGCCCCCAACAGTGCCGTTTAGGTACTGAGGATACCGGTAGGAGAGCAGGTAAGGTAAAATTGAAGTCCAGCAGGGTCGTTCCAACTCTTTCCCCCGGCTTTTTGATCACCGTGAAGTTATTTTCGACGACGTCCACCTCAACGAAGGGAACTATCACGATTCCTTTCCCATAAGGGAACGCCACAAGGCTGTCCAGCAGCTCCGTGTCCCACAGGTAAGGAGAAAGCTCCCGGACGGGCACCCGGTGGGTAGAGGAATTGAAGGAAAACACGACGTAAGTTACCATCGAGTTTTCCAGTTACTAGAAGGACGCTTCTCTTCACCCTCGCTAGAAGTCTGGAGAGCGTTTTGTTCTGATGGCCGTATCCGTAGTACCAGTCGATATGATACGCGCCGCTCGAGTTTACTAGATAGAAGGGGTCACGCTGGGTGGGTCGTACATGGGGATGCACTCGCCCGCGTTCATCGGTTCAAGCGCGTAAAAGCCGGTGCTTACGTAGATAACGCCCCCCCGTCGTTGGGGTAACGGTTACTTGAAAGCCTGAAGAACAGAAATCAACGGTGATTGCCGGTGCCGCGACGGCGTAGGAGGGAAGCTGAACAAGCAGAGAGAACAACAGGGCAAGAGCGATTGGTCCCAACCTTAAACGGATGAAGCCCATTGGATATCACACAAGGGCCTTGGGTACAACCCTTTTAAGTTTTGTGAGGTCACACCATCACAGGTATCAATGGCAATCAAACAGAATAGGATAACCAAAGGGGCATCACTTGCCCCTGCCCTTGTTGGCCCTTATGCTGGGCCTGACCTTCTCGGCACCCTTGCCCTTGTTCCTCAGGCCGCGGCTCTTCCTTCCGGCTGAGGTGAGACCTCTAAAGACCCTGCCCTTGTGGGCCTTGCCGGCTATCCAGTTGATCTTCGGGTCGGCCTTGATGACCGGGTGGTGCGGATCAACGAGGATGACCTCGAACCACCTGTACATACCGTCCTCGCCGACCCAGTAGCTGTTGAGAACCTCGAGGTTCGGGTACTTTCTGGCCGCTTTCTCCTCGGCTATCCACTGGAGGCTCTTCTTCGGGCTGTATTTCACCATACCCATCTTGCTCGGCTTCCTAGCGCCCTTCCACCTGGGCCTCTTCCTTCCGCCCTTCCTCACGCGGACGCGGACGATGACATAACCCTGCTTGGCCTGGTAGCCGAGAGAACGGGCGCGGTCGAGTCTGGTCGGTCTCTCGACGCGAGTAACCACCGGCTCGCGGCGCCACTTTATCATCCTGACCTTGAGGAGGTCTCCAACGTAGCTCTTTCCCGGGTTCTTCCAGGCTTCCCTAATGTACTTGTACATTCCCATCCTGCTCACCTTCCGTGTTTGTGGTTCTCCCTTACGGGAACATCCCGCGGGTTAACCCCGCCCAGTCGGTCGAGTTTCGAGGGTTACTTTTTAAGGATTGCGGAGAAGTGAAGACAATGCGGGCGAAGCTTAAACTGCTGGCGGCATTCGTAGCGGTTTATCTATCCTGGGACGCCTATGCGCTGGCCTATCCAATCATAGGGCGTTGGAGTGTGAACGTTCTCCCTTACTTCCTGAAACTCCCGCTGACATCCTGTCACTTCGAGAGATCGATCGTGGAGTGGACGGTTTCCAAAGGGACCCTGCACCGCCTCATGCGGGTGATCTACAACACGGGGTTCTCGGGCTCCATGTTCCTCACGCTTCTCCTCGTTATCCGCGACGAACGACTTTCGTGGGGGCTGATAAGGAGGTACGCCCTGACCTTCTCGATCCTCGCGGTTTCCTTTGCCCTCTTCCACGTCTACGCACCTCACATGGTTTACAGCCTCCCGGAGAGGTACGCGCCGAACAACGCCCTGACTCCCCCGGAGTTCGTCTTTCCGTCCCCTCACTGTGCGGTGGCCTTCGTGAGCCTGATGACGGTCTGGAAGGAAAGGGGACTCCCCGCGTGGCTTCTCAAGGCCTACCTGCTCCTCGTGCCCGTTTCAACCGTCCTCCTGGGAGAGCACTGGGTCTGGGACGTCCTTGGTGGCCTGGCGGTTGCCGCGCTGGCGGTTCTGCTTGAGAAAAGGGTATAAACCCGAAGGGGAACCCGTTACGGTGGAACGCATGAGGCTGGAGAAGTTCGTAAGACTCATGAAGGAGCGCGGCTTCGACGGCGCCCTGATAAGCCCCGGGACGAACCTGTATTACCTCACGGGGCTGCAGGTCCACGAGGCAGGGGAGAGACTGACGGTTCTCGTAGTCAGCTCCGACGGAGACTACCGCCTCCTCGCGCCGAGCCTCTACGAGAACGTTGTGAGGGACTTCCCTGTCACCTTCTGGCGCGACGGCGAGAACCCCTACGAGAAGCTAGCCTGGATTTTAGCCGAGTTCGAGCTTTCATCGGGGAGACTTTTGGTTGAGGACACGATGAGGGCGGACTGGCTCATAAACATCCTGCGCGTTGGGAACCGCGGCTTTGATTTTTACCCGCTGAGCTCGGTAATCAGAGAGCTGCGCATGAGGAAGGACAGGCACGAGATAGAGCTGATGAAGCACGCGGCCAAGGTCGTTGATCGCGTTTTTGAGGAGCTTTTAAGCTGGGATCTGCTCGGGATGCGCGAGAGCGAGCTTGCGCTTAAAATCGAGCTTAGGATCCGGGAGCTCTCAGACGGCATTTCATTCGAGCCTATAGTGGCGAGCGGTGAAAACGCGGCCAATCCCCACCACGCCCCGGGGAACAGAAGGCTGAGGAAGGGTGACATGGTTATACTCGACTACGGGGCGAAGTGGAAGGGCTACTGCTCGGACATAACGCGGACGATAGCCATTGGAAAGCCGAACGAGAAGCTGGTGGAGATATACAAGGTTGTCAGGGAGGCGCAGGAGAAAGCTTACAGGGAGGTTAGGGAGGGTGTAAAGGCGAAGGAAATCGACGCCGCCGCGAGGGAGACGATAGCGAAAGCCGGATATGGGAAATACTTCACCCACAGGACCGGACACGGCCTCGGCCTGGATGTGCATGAGGAGCCGTTCATCGGCCCCGACGGGGAAGTGACCCTCGAAAACGGCATGACCTTCACGATAGAGCCGGGCATATACGTCCCCGGGTTGGGAGGTGTCAGGGTAGAGGACGACGTGGCTGTGATGGACGGGAGGGGAAAGAGGCTGACGAGGGCAGAGAGGGAGCTAATCACCATTTAGAACCTCATTTTCACCCGTGTCTTCGCCGTAGTCAAAGAGCCTCTCGACTTCACCCCTGACATCCTCCCTTTCTCCACTGAGAATGAGCTTTCCACCGGCCAGAACAGCCACAAAATCGACCAGAGAGTAAAGTAGTTTCCAGATGTGGCTTATGATAACGAAGTTGGTGTCGCCACGCAGGCGCCTCAGGATCCGCACAACACGGCGGACGTTGTCGAAGTCCATGTTGGCGAGAGGCTCGTCGAGTAGAACCAGCTCGGGCCCTCCAACGAACGCCCCCGCCAGGGACAGGTTCTTTCTCATGCCGGAGGAGTAGTTGCCGATGCGCCCGTCAAGGTAGTCGATTCCAAAGAGCCCGGCCACCCGCTCGACCTCTCCCCCATCGAATCCCTTAACCTCCGCGATCAGTTCAAGCCACTCCCTGCCTGTGATCAGCGATGGGAGGGCGGGAGGATCAAAGGAAACCCCCATCCTGAGCTTCAGGTCTTCGCTCCTCCACGGATCCAGTCCAAAGACGCGTATCTTTCCGCCGGTGGGCCTGTAGATCCCCGCGGTTATCTTGAGGAAGGTGCTCTTGCCACCTCCATTGGGGCCGAGGATAAGGCTGGCGCCTTCTGGAATCTCCAAGTTCACCCCGTCTAGTGCCACCACCCGTCCAAAGCGCTTCGTAAGGTTCTCGGTAATTATCATCTTCTCCCCCTCCAAGAGTACAGGATGTAGAGCACCGTCCCGGCTATTCCGATGGAGTAGAAGGCGTTTTGAACCGCACGCGTCGGGTCGTTCCTCTTGAATCTGACAAAGCACGTGGTGGCGCCGTTTCCACGATAGATCACCCAGTAAGTTCCCTCCCGCGGGACGATGAACTCGCGCGAGAGCGAGCCGGCGAAAGTTCCGTTGAAAACAACGGCACCCTTGAAAAC
>WAMH01000092.1 GCA_015522395.1 Thermococcus sp.
ACACCGACGACCCGCTCTATCCTTTCACGGAGGAGGCGATAAAGCTCATCCACCAGCTCGGGAAGGGAAACCCGAGGCAGATTCTAAGGCTGCTCCACTACGTGCTCAGCGAAGCGGCAAAGCACAAGTTCGACCCGATAGACGATTACGTTGTCACGACCATCCTTGAGGAGCCGAAGAGCCTTGAGGAGTACCTAACGAGGATTCCGAAGGAGTACAAAGACCTCGTTGAGGCGATAGTCTTCCAGTTCAACGGCGGGCCTATCAGCTACATCCAGGTGGCTAAAGCCGTCAAAAAGCCGGGAATGCAGGTTTACGAGAGTCTCAACGAGCTTATAAGGCTCGGCTTCCTGGTTGGCGACCCGAAGGGAAACTACAAGGTTCCGGACTACGTCAGAAAGTTTTTAGAGGAGGGCCAGGCCGAGAGGGAAGAGGAGTGATACCATGCCGAACTACGACGTTCACGTGCTCAGCGGCATAGTCAGCTATCCGATAGCGGTGGCGGTTGCAGGCTACCTCTCAACCATCGGCGTTCCGTTCAGGCTGACCACGATGGCCCTGCTGATAGGCTACGCCCTCTACGTGCTTGGAGCCGACCTTCCGGACATGGACCACCCCAACGCGCTCATCCACCGCGGCACAAAGCCGATAGTGAGCGTCTTAGCAGGTGGAGCGGCCTACATCAACGTCATCGGAATGCTCCACCTCAGCCCGGAGTGGCTCAACGTCACAGCGGCGTGGGGAATAGCCGCGGTGGTGGCGCTGATAACCTGGTACGCCTTCACGTGGCTCATGCCGAAGCACAGGGGAATAGTCCACTCGCTCCTCTTCGCCCTCATCTACGGTGCCCTAGCGTTCCTCCTGGTGGAGTACGGACTCGCGATGAGCACGAAAGAGGGGCTTTTCGTCAGCTTCGCGGCCTTCAGCGGCTACACGCTCCACCTCATCCTAGACCGCTCGGTCAAGCTCGTCTGACCTGCCCACTTCTACCCATTTATGTGGAACAAGGCTTTTAAACAGTCCACGTTAGGAAAGCCCGGAGGTGGGAGAGATGTTCAGCCTTGGTGGCTTTTCACGCGGAGGAGAGTACGAGAACAAGACCTGGGACGTTCTCATCATCGGAGCAGGTCCAGCGGGCTTCACCGCTGCCATATACGCGGCCCGCTACGGCCTTGAAACACTGATCATCAGCAAAGATTTGGGAGGAAACATGGCCCTGACAGACCTCATAGAGAACTACCCGGGCTTTCCTGAGGGCATAAGCGGCTCAGATCTGACCAGCAGGATGCACGAACACGTCAAGAAGCTCGGCGTTGATGTGGTTTTCGATGAGGTCGAGAGGATCGACCCGGCGGAGTGCGCCTACTACGAAGGCCCGTGCAAGTTCACGGTGAAGACCAAGAACGGCAAGAGCTACAAGGGCAGGACGATAATCATAGCGGTTGGTGCCGCGCCGAGAAAGCTCAAGGTTCCCGGCGAGGAAGAGCTTACCGGAAAGGGTGTCTCCTACTGCGCCACCTGCGACGGCCCGCTCTTCAAGGGCAGGAAGGTCATAGTGGTTGGCGGCGGGAACACCGCCCTCCAGGAGGCCCTCTACCTCAAGAGCATAGGCGTCGACGTCACCCTCGTCCACAGAAGGGACAAGTTCAGGGCGGACAAGATACTGCAGGACCGCTTCGCCGAGAGCGGTATTCCAGCGATACTCAACACCGTCGTGACGGAGATCAAGGGGGACGGCAAGGTCGAGGGCGTCAAGCTGAAGAACCGCATTACTGGGGAGGAGAGCGAGATGACCGTCGATGGAGTCTTCATCTTCATCGGCTACGAGCCGAAGACGGACTTCGTCAAGCACCTTGGAATAACCGACGAGTACGGCTACATCCCAGTGGACATGTACATGCACACCAAGGTTCCGGGAATCTTCGCGGCCGGGGATATAACCAACGTCTTCAAGCAGATAGCCGTGGCTGTAGGCCAGGGTGCCATCGCCGCTAATTCAGCCAAGGAGTTCCTGGATGAGTGGAAGGAGAAGAACGGGGAGTGAATTTCAACTCCCGTTAGTTCTTTCTGCACCTTTTCTTAACCGCTCCGCCCATTTCCAGCCGGCCACCCCGGAGTTTCTCCGAAAATTTTTCGGTCAAAAATGTTCATTGATGAACTCAGACTTATATAGGGGAAGGCCGATGTTGGGACGGTGATGCGCATGGTGGTTAGACCGAACGTTAAGGAACTCCCTGGAAAGAAGGCCAAGGAGGTAATCGAGAGGAACTTCAAGTACCTCGCGACGACAACCCAGGACCCAGAGAACCTGCCGATAGTCATCGATCACGGCGAGGGCATAAGGGTCTACGACGTCGACGGGAACGTCTTCTACGACTTCGCGAGCGGAGTTGGCGTTCTCAACGTCGGCCACGCCCACCCGAGGGTTGTGGAGGCAATAAAGAAGCAGGCCGAGAAGTTCACCCACTACTCGCTGACAGACTTCTTCTACGAGAACGCGGTTGTTTTAGCCGAGAAGCTCATCGAGCTTGCTCCCGGCGACTTCGAGAAGAAAGTGGTTTACGGCAACAGCGGTGCCGAGGCGAACGAGGCAGCTATGAAGCTCGTCAAGTACGGGACCGGAAGGAAGCAGTTCTTGGCTTTCTACCATGCATTCCACGGCAGGACCCAAGCAGTTCTCAGCCTCACCGCGAGCAAGTGGGTCCAGCAGGACGGCTTCTTCCCGACGATGCCCGGCGTTACCCACATCCCCTACCCGAACCCATACAGGAACCTCTGGGACATAGACGGCTACGAGGAGCCGGATGAGCTTATCAACCGCGTCCTGGACTTCATAGAGGAGTACGTCTTCAGGCACGTCCCACCGCACGAGGTCGGGGCAATATTCCTCGAGCCGATACAGGGTGAGGGCGGCTACGTTGTCCCGCCGAAGAACTTTTTCAAGGAGCTCAAGAAGTTCGCCGACGAGTACGGCATTCTCCTAGCGGACGACGAGGTTCAGATGGGCATTGGGAGGACCGGAAGGTTCTGGGCCATCGAGCACTTCGGAGTCGAGCCGGACCTCATCCAGTTCGGAAAGGCCATAGGAGGCGGAATCCCGCTCGCGGGAGTTATCCACAGGGCCGAGATAAGCTTCGACAAGCCCGGAAGGCACGCGACCACCTTCGGCGGCAACCCCGTCGCGATAGCCGCTGGAATAGAGGTCGTTGAGATCGTCAAGGAGCTCCTGCCGCACGTCCAGGAGGTTGGGGACTACCTCCACAAGTACCTCGAGGACTTCAGGGAGCGCTACGAGGTCATCGGAGATGCCCGCGGATTGGGACTTGCCCAGGCTGTCGAGATAGTCAAGACCAAGGAAGGAAAGGAGAAGAACCCAGAACTGAGGAACAGGATCGTCAAGGAAGCTGCTAAGCGCGGTCTCGTTCTTCTCGGCTGCGGCGACAACAGCATCCGCTTTATCCCGCCGCTCATCATCACTAAGGAGGAAATCGACGTCGCGATGGAGATCTTTGAGGAGGCCCTTAAGGCCTCCCTCGAGTGATCCCTTACCTTTTTCTTTTGAAAGCCTCGCCCTTTACGAGGGGTCAGTTATTTTGCCCGCCTTTTTGCCAACTGCGGCATTTTTTTAAAGACTAAACTCGAGAGGAAACGGTGGTCTCGATGGCAGATCTCACTGAGATTCTCAAACCCTACGGGGAGTGGATAATAGCGATCGTCACGGTGCTCTACGTGGTGTACATCTACGCCAACAGGGAGAGGTTCAGAAGCGCGAGCATGCTGGCCCTCGCCGGGATCCTGGCGGCTCTCGTGGCGGTTGCAACGACGATAATCCGCGTTCCGACTCCAGCCACCGGGGGCTACCTCAACTTCGGGGACACGATGGTCATGTTCTCTGCCATGGTCTTCGGCCCGGTCGTGGGCGTCTTCGCCGGAGGAGTCGGCTCGGCACTGGGCGACATAATGGGCGGCTACCCCGGGTGGGCACCGATAACGCTCGTGGTCAAAGGCCTGGAGGGTCTCCTCGTCGGTTACATAGCCATGAAGAACGACAGCACCGGAAACCTCATCGTTGCAGGCGTCATCGGAGGAACCGCCATGGTGCTCGGCTACTTCACCTTTGAGGCCTACATGTTCGGCGTTCCGGCGGCCCTCACGGAGGTCCCGGTCAACACGCTCCAGGCCGTCACGGGTGTGCTTGTGGGAACCGGGCTGGCAAAGGTGGTAAAGAAGAGGTATCCGGAGGCCCTCGACCTCATCTGAGGGCACTTAAACTTTCAGATTTTTCAGTTCTTCCCACATGCTCTCCTCTTCCAGAAGGGGTTCAACGGATATTCTGCGGGAGGCACGCTTCACCTGACCGAGGTACTTTGAGTCCGCTATGACTGCATCGTATCCGAGCTCCTCTATTCTGTAGACCTTCAGCTCGAAATCGCGGAGCAGTCCGGCGGTGTGTTCGATGAAGCCGGGACCCGCCAACATCACGTCCGGCTCGAAACCCTCAGCCACGAGTTCATCGATGGTCCTGTTGATGAGACTCTTCAGGTCCTCTCCCCCCATCTCCGGGCACCTTCCACTATCTTTACACCGCTGGATGCACCTATCCTGTTCGCTCCAGCTTCAATCATCGCTAAGGCCTGCTCGTAGGTTCTTATTCCCCCGGCCGCTTTGACGCCCATCTCCGGACCGACGACCTTCCTCATCAGCCTGACGTCCTCCACCGTTGCCCCTCCTGTTCCGAAGCCGGTAGAGGTCTTTACGAAGTCGGCCCCGGCCTCTTTAGCGAGCTCGCAGGCCTTGACTTTCTCCTCCTCGGTGAGGTAGCAGGTCTCGATTATGACCTTGACCTTGGCTCCCTTCTCGTGGGCGACCTTAACCACTTCCGCTATGTCGTTCCTGACGTAGTCGTAGTCTTTGTCCTTCAGCGCGCCGATGTTGATGACCATGTCGAGTTCATCTGCTCCGTCCTCAAGGGCTTTCTTGGCTTCAAAGACCTTGACCTCCGTTGGCGTCGCCCCGAGCGGGAAGCCTATAACGCTCGCGACTTTGACATCCGCTTCCCTCTCGCGCAGGTAGTCCTTGGCGAGCTTAACGCGGTAGGGGTTGACGCAGACGGCGTAGAAGCCGTACTGAATAGCCTCGTTGCAGAGCTTCAAAATGTCATCTTTCGTGGCGTATGGCTTCAGATTGGTGTGGTCTATATACCTCGCTATATCGATGTGATCGTCCATCACCATCACCAAAGATGAAATAAGACCAAAGGGGTTTAGAAGTTTTCCCCTCAGGAATACCTAGTGACTAGGCAAATTCACGAGCCATCCGCGAGCGACCTCAGGGCCCGGGCGAACCTAACCGCGACGTCGGGCTCACCGAATATGGGTTCCTCCACACCGCCGGCGATCCTCTCCAGAACTTCAATTGCGTTGTCCCAGTTATCCTCGAGCGTTTTTCCCTTCGGAATGGGGTTCCTCAGGACGTGCCATCTTTCAGTCTCCTCGTCGTAGACGATTATCCGCGGTATGTAGTCAAGGTCCATGAAGGTGTTGTCGAGCGTCAGTTCCACCCTGAAGCCCCCGAACTCAAGGTAGCCCTCCTCCCGAAGGTGTCTCTTCCAGTTCATCGTCATCAGCGAACGTTGGAACGGGGGCTTAAAAGTCCACCGCACCCCAAAGCCTATATATCCCCACCCGCGAATACCACCCGAGGTGATTGATATGGAGAACCCGTTTGAGATTAACGGAGTCGTTGCCAGGGAGATACTCGACAGCAGGGGAAACCCGACGATCGAGGTCGAGGTCTACACGCCGGTGAGCATGGGGAGGGCGGCGGTGCCAAGCGGGGCAAGCACGGGAACGCACGAAGCGGTGGAGCTCCGCGACGGTGGAAAGCGCTACCTCGGAAAGGGCGTTAGGAGAGCGGTTGAGAACGTCAACAAGCTAATCGCGCCCGAGATAACAGGAATGGACGTCACATGGCAGAGGGACATTGACACCCTCATGATAGAGCTCGACGGAACCGAGAACAAGAGCAACCTCGGGGCCAATGCGATCCTCGGTGTATCGCTTGCGGTTGCAAGGGCAGCGGCGAACGCCCTCGGCTTGCCCCTCTACCAGTACATCGGCGGAACCAACGCCTACGTCATGCCGGTTCCGATGAGCAACGTCATCAACGGCGGCGTTCACGCGGGCAACGAGCTTGACTTCCAGGAGTTCATGATCATGCCCGTCGGAGCCGACTCCTTCAGGGAAGGGATACGGTGGGTTAGCGAGACCTACCACGTCCTCAAGGGCGTCATAGCCGAGAGATATGGCAAGGACGCTGTCAACGTTGGGGACGAGGGAGGCTTCGCCCCGCCTCTAAGGGAGCCGCACGAGCCGTTCGAACTCCTTATCAAAGCCATCGAGGAAGCCGGCTACAAGCCGGGAGAAGAGATAGCCTTCGCCATGGACCCGGCATCGAGCGAGTTCTACCACCCCGACATCGGAAAGTACGTCGTCAACGGCAAAGAATACGATGGTGGCGAGCTTCTCGAGCTTTACAGGGATCTCATTTCAAAGTATCCGATAGTCTCACTCGAGGACCCGTTCCACGAGGAGGACTGGGAGAACTTCGCGCTCATAACAAAGGAACTCGGGGACAAGATACAGATCGTCGGCGACGACATATTCGTCACCAACCCGAAGAGGATAAGGAAGGGCATCGAGATGGGAGCGGCCAACGCACTCCTCCTCAAGGTCAACCAGATAGGAACGCTCAGCGAGGCCATCGACGCGGCCTACACAGCCTACAGAGCTGGCTGGGGAGTCGTCGTTTCACACCGCTCCGGAGAGACAGACGATCCCTTCATAGCAGACCTTGCCGTTGCGCTCAACGCGGGCCAGATAAAGACCGGTGCCCCCGCGAGAATGGACAGGAACGCGAAGTACAACCAGCTGATAAGGATAGAAGAGGAGCTCGAGGGAATCGCCCAATACCCGGGAAGGAAGTTCCACAACCCCTGCCTCTGAGCCTCCCTCTTTTTTCCGGTGGAGATGATGAAGAGCGCACGCAAAATCGTCCACCCGCGACCGTTTCTTA
>WAMH01000093.1 GCA_015522395.1 Thermococcus sp.
CTCCAGCAGTTTGAACGCTATCTCGCGGGCGTTTCCGGCCTTTGAAATCTCCTCTATCTCGCCCCAGCGGACGTAGTCGTGCAGGCCGTCGGTGCTCATTATGAGGACGTCTCCGGGTCTCGCCGGCCAGCGGTAGAGGTCGACGCGGAGCGGGTTTCTCCCTCCTATTGCACTCGTTATATAGTTCGATGCAGGATGCCCAAAGGCCTCCTCCTCTGTTATCCTGCCCTCCTCGATGAGCCTCTGCACGAGGGAGTGGTCGATGGTCCTTGCAACGGTCCTGCCCTCCCGTATCAACGCGGCCCTGCTGTCGCCGGTGTTGGCTATGAGAACCTCGTTTCCTCGAATGATTGCCGAGATCAGCGTCGTTCCCATCCCCTCTCTTTCGCCAACGGCGTTCTCAACAATCTTCGAGTGAGCAATCTCGTGGGAGAGCCTCAGCAGGAACTTCAGGTTCAGCCAGCCCATCCCGGTTTCGTAGTTCTCCCGGATAACGGCGGAAGCTGTTTCGGTGGCCATCCGCGAGGCCACCTCGCCGGCTGCGTGCCCTCCCATGCCGTCGGCGACCGCTATATAGTAGGCATCCCTGAGCTTGAGGAAAGCGTAGTCGTCCTCGTTGTTCATCCTAGCGCCTATGTGGGTCAGGGCACAGAGGTTGGGTGTGCACGTGGCCTTCATGCTCTCACCACTCAAGGATACGAGACCTTCATTTAAACCTTTCAACCACCCTCTCAACCCCGCGAAGCGTTTCATCGTCGCACTCCCAGCACATTATCTCGAAGCTCGGGACGCGGACGCTGACGCGGACTCTTCTCCTCCTCGCTATCCTGCTGACTTCGTAGTTCACCTTATAAGCAAGCTCCATGAGTTCGGGCGTTACTATATTCTCGCGGTCTATGTACTGGAGCGGACAGCCTTCCCTCCACTGCCTCCTCCTCGCGTGCTCGTACATGCGGTAGGGCCTTATCCCGACTTCTTCCGCGAGCATTTCAACCTCCTCGGCGGTGTACTTTATCAGGGGCCTTAGGATGGGTACCCCGATCTTCGGAAGCCCGCAGAGCCTTATATCACTCTCGCACTGGTCGAGGAGGGCACCTATTATCTTGTCGTTGGCGTTGTCGCCCTTGGCTAAGACGTCGAAGCCGTTGTTGAGGGCGAACCACTTTGCGTTCCAGAGCATCACCTTCTTGCAGTTGATGCAGATCGGCCCCTTCCTCCCGGTTGCCTCACGGAGGAGGCCTTCAGTTATGTCCACAAGGAAGTGTTCGACGCCGAGCTTTTTGGTGAACCCCATTGCCCAGTTCAGGGTTTCCCTCCAGCTCCAGCGGTGGAAGAAGGTGAGCGCGGAGACGTTTAGACCGGCTTTACTGAGCAGATAGAGCGCGAGTGAGCTGTCCTTCCCGCCCGAGAACATGAGGAGTATTCTCCTGTCGTGGAGTTCGACTTTCTCGGAGAAGGCTCTTATTTCCTCGATGGCATCGTTGAGGGTGAGCATGGGGAAAATATAAAACGGGGCCTTAAAAACGTAGCCTCAAACCTTCTCGAGCCACTGCTCGGCGAGGTCCCCGACGTAGGGAAACTTGTAACGCTCCCCTTGATAGGCCTTGACCATGCCGAGAATCCATAATACAAGCCCCAGCAGATCCGTCAGGGCCACCAGCGTCGGGCCTATCAGTGGTATCGCTTTGAAAATGATAACCAATACAGTCAGGCCCAGGAACGTTATCGTTGACTGCATGGCGTGGAAACGGACGAAATCGCTGTCCGTCTCAAGGAGCAGGAATATTATCCCCGTAACCCACCCAAGCAGGTACGCCAGCAACCCCTCAACGTTCTCATCCATTCCAAGAGACGTTTTCTTGGGCTCTTCAGGTGGTAAGCTCTCCATGTACTGAACACCCCCAAATGGATTCATTTATTGGTCTTCAAACCTTAAATATCTTTGCAGGATCCTCCAAAATTTCAGGGCATGGTTCCTCAGAACCTTAGAACTTTGGATTTCAAACCAGGGGGCTTCTTTAGGCCCACCAAAGGTTTTTAAGGTCACCGGAGAAACGGTTGATGGAATTAGGAAAACCTAACGGTGATGGACATGATTGTACCCTTAAGCGAACTGAAGCCCGGGGAGAGTGCCGTTGTGGTGGATATAGCCGGTGGCTCTGGACTGAGAAGCAGGCTCTACGCCATGGGTGTGGCCCCGGGTGTTATAATCAGAGTCCTTGAGAAGTATCAGTTTGGTCCCGTCGTCGTGGAAGCCGGGGGCACGAGGCTGGCTGTAGGTAAGGGCATGTCGGCGAAGATACTCGTCAGGAGACTCTGAGGTGGTAGCATGGCAATGAAAGTGATTGCCCTAGCAGGAAACCCCAACGTCGGCAAAACGACGATATTCAACGCCCTGACTGGAATGCACCAGCACGTCGGCAACTGGCCCGGCGTGACCGTTGAGAAGAAGGAAGGGGTCTTCGAATACGGGGGCGAGCGCTTTCTCGTCGTGGACCTCCCCGGAACTTACTCCCTCACGGCTCACTCCATTGATGAACTTGTGGCGAGGAACTTTCTGCTCAACGGAAACCCCGATGTCGTTGTGAACGTCGTTGACGCCACCTCGATTCTGAGGAACCTCTACCTCACGATGGAGATATTTGAGATGGGACTGAAGAACATCGTCATCGCCCTCAACAAGATAGATCTCGCCGAGAAGAAGGGCATCAGAATCGATGTGGGGAAAATGTCGAAGGTCCTCGGCGTTCCGGTAGTCCCGCTCAGCGCCAAGAAGGGTGAGGGGCTCGGGGAACTTAAGGAGGCGATAATCCGGGTGGCCCATGGCGAGGTTGAGGAGAACCCTATAATACCGCACTACGACCCGGAGGTTGAGAGGGAGATAGAGCACATCTCACGCGTTCTCGAGGGGACGAAGCTGGCATCGAAGTACCCCCTCCGCTGGCTGGCGATAAAGCTCCTCCAGCGCGATGAGGAGGTCATAAAGCTCGTCGAGCGCTACCTAGGAAAGGAGGGACTTGAAAGCGTCATGACCCACATAAACGAGGTGGAGGAGCGCTACGGAAAGGCAATGGACCTAGTCATAGCCGGCCAGAAGTACGAGTTCATAGACGGGCTCACCCATGAATTTATGAGCTACGGCCAGGCGTCGGGAGACGTTCTCGCGGATCAGCTCGACAGGCTCCTAATCCATCCCGTCTACGGCTTCATAGCGATGGCCATCGTGTTCTACGGTGTCTTTAAGTTCGTCTTCGCCTTCGGCCTGCCTTTACAAAACTGGCTTGCAGAGGCGTTCACCCTATTCGGCAACTGGCTGGCGCCGCATATAGCCAATCAGGCCCTTCGCGGTCTCATCGTCGACGGAATCATCGGCGGCGTCGGTATGGTGCTCAGCTTCTTCCCCCTCGTCTTCCTGCTCTTCTTTGCGCTCTCATTCCTCGAGGACTTCGGCTACATGGCGAGGGTAGCGGTGCTGATGGAGGGCATCCTGAGGAAGTTCGGCCTCCCGGGCAAGTCTATAATCCCGCTCATACTCGGTCTTGGTTGCAACGTCCCGGCGGTCATGTCAACCAGAACCCTGGATGACGAGAAGGACAGGCTGGTCACGATGTTCGTTAATCCCTTTATCCCCTGCTCCGCGAGACTGAGCGTTATAAGCTTCCTCTCGGCGATATTCTTCGGCAAGGACAGTGCCCTCGTCGCGGCTAGCATATACGTGTTAGCTTTTGCCGTTGCCCTCGGTTCGGCCTGGCTGGTAAGCCGTTTTGTCTCAGGGGAGAGCAGTCCCTTCGTCATCGAGTTACCGGAATACCTGATACCAAGCGGTAAGAGCCTTCTGGTGCATTCCTGGGAGAGGAGCAAGGAGTTCGTCCAGAAGGCGGGAACGGTTATCCTCCTAGGAGCCATATTCATCTGGTACCTGAGCAACTACCCCGCCCCGGTGGGAACCGGGAGGAGCTACGCGGAGCAGATAGGTCACTTCTTCGAGCCGTACATGAGGCTGATGGGTCTGGACTGGAGGGCCGCGGTGAGCCTGCTATTCGGAATCATCGCCAAGGAGAACGTGATATCGACGCTTGGAGTTATCTACGGTAGCCCAGAGGCAATACGGGACGCCATGACACCTCTCCAAGGATACGTCCTCATGGCCGTGACGACGCTTTACATACCGTGCATAGCCACGATCGGTGCCATAAAAGCCGAGAGCAACTGGAAGTGGGCGGCGCTAACAACGGCTTACATGATAACGGTTGCCTCCATCATCGGGATCCTGATATGGCATCTCGGCATCGCTCTGGGGTGGTGAAGCTGAACACGCTTGAGAGGATCCTGAGACTCATAGAGGAAGGCAGGAGAACGCCCGAGGAGATAGCACGTGAGCTGGGCATGCGAAAGGAAGATGTTGAGGCCGCAATAGACATCCTGAAGAGCCTCGGCTACATCGAAGAGGTCCAGAAGGGCGCCCCCTCGTGTGAAACCTGCCCCCTGAAGAAGATTTGCAGGGGAAAGTGCTTCGTCTCCCGGAGTGCTGGAAATCTGAAGATACTTGAGTTCAGGGCGAGGAGTTAGTTTCACCCGCGGTTAAAGTTGTAACCGGCCGGTTATATATTTTACAGCCGTAAAACATATAAAACCTCCCGTTGAAAGTGTTAACGGTGATGTTATGAAGGCGGTTATTCTTGCAGGAGGATTCGGAACCCGCTTAAGGCCACTCTCATCGACGAGGCCAAAGCCCATGATACCGGTTCTTGGAAAGCCCAACCTTCAGTACATCCTAGAAAACCTCGAGAGGGTACCTGAAATAGACGAGATCATTCTGTCAGTCCACTACATGCGCGGTGAGATAAGGGAGTTCATTGAGGAGAGGATGGCCGATTATCCGAAGGATATACGCTTCGTCAACGATCCCATGCCGCTTGAGACCGGCGGCGCGCTCAAGAACGTGGAGGAATACGTTAGCGATGACTTCATGGTAATCTACGGCGACGTCTTCACCAACTTCAACTTCAGGGAGCTCATCGAGGCGCATAAAAAGAACGACGGGCTTGTAACGGTCGCGGTTACCAAGGTCTACGATCCGGAGCGCTACGGCGTCGTTGAAACCGACGAGAGTGGGAAGGTAACCCACTTCGAGGAGAAGCCTCACAGGCCGAAGACCAATCTCGTCGACGCCGGGCTCTACGTTGTAAACAGGAAGGTCCTTGAGGGGATACCAAAGGGTAAAGAGGCCTACTTCGAGAGGGACGTCCTTCCAAAGTTCGTCGGTGAGGGTCAGGTCTACGCCTACAGGATGCCCCGCGAATACTACTGGGTCGACCTTGGAACGCCGGAGGATCTCTTCTATGCCCACCAGATAGCGATGGACGAAATAGCCAAGGACAACGGCTACATGGTGATAAAGGAAACCGCAGAGGTTCCGGAGGACGTGGAGATACAGGGTCCAGTCTACATCGACGAGGGGGCAAAGATAGGGCACGGTGTCAAAATCAAGTCGTACACCTACATCGGTCCGAACACCATCGCCGAGGACAGGACCTACTTCAAGCACTCAATACTCATTGGAAACGACATAGTCAGGGAGGGATCCGAGCTTAAGGACACCATTCTCGGCGAGGGGGTCGTTGTTGGGAAGAACGTCCTGATAAAAGAGAACGCGGTGGTCGGAGACTACGCGAAGATCTACGACGACCTCGTCATATACGGCGCCAAGGTTCTCCCCTGGAAGAAGGTCGAGGAGTATGAGGCATACATCAAGATAAAGCTCGACCCGACGAAGGTCAGGCCCGGAAAGTACCCGGACCATTGCCCGCTCGGTCTGCCAGAGTGCATATATAAGAAGTTCAAGGCGATAGCCGGGGAAAAGCCACCGTGCGATGAGTGCATAGAGAACCAGTGGCTCTTCTGAATTTCCGGACTGTTTTAATTTTTTAGCTTGTTTAGAGTGAAAATACCGGGCGGCTCACCAGCCGCCCCTTCCTCTTCCCCAGCCTCCGCCACGTCCCCTTCCCCTTCCCATGCCGCGGCCCGTTCCCGGACCGTAACCTGGGCCGGTCTCTTCCTGTGGGACGGAGGCTGTAGGGAGCTCACCGCGGAGAAGCGCTTCCACGGCGTTTCTAACGGGTGTTCCTGGATTGACTTGGTAGAGCTTTATGCCGGCTGCTTGGAGCGCTCCAAGGGCGTTCGGGCCAAACTGGGGAGCCA
>WAMH01000094.1 GCA_015522395.1 Thermococcus sp.
GACATAGGTCGCGTTGGGGTTCAGCCACATGTTTGTGACACCGTAGACCGTCTCGGGTCTGAGGGTTGCAGCGGGGAGGTATGCAACTTCGCCGTTCTCCTTGAGGATGAACTTGATTATGACGTACTCCAGGATTTGAACGTCTTCACCCTCCATTATGTCGTGGTCTCCGAGGGGGGTCCCGACAACGGGGTCCCAGCGAACGCGGTGCGCCCCCTTAACGACTAATCCGAGGTCCTTCAACGTCAAGAACTGCCATTCGATAAACTTGCTGAAGGGCGGGAAGAGGCTCGTCGTGTGGAACTCGCGCGTCCAGTCAACGCTAAAGCCGGCCCTTATGAAGGTCTCCTTCGCGGACTTCATGAAGTACTTGACTATCTCCTTCGGGTCCTCGAACTTCCAGAGGATTTCCTCGGGAACCTTGTAAACGTCGCGGTAGATGTGTATCGTCTTGGGGTCGCGGTTCTTTATTCTCTCGGCGATACCGACTATCGGCGCTCCGGTGATGTGCCATCCCATCGGGAAGAGCACGTTGTAGCCCTGCATTCTCTTAAAGCGCGCTATCACATCTGGAATCGTGTAGGTTCTCGCGTGGCCGACGTGGAGATGGCCCGAAAGATATGGAAAGGCTACCGTTATGTAGAACTTCTTCTCCTTGGGCTTGGCTTTTCTGTCGGGTTCGAAGATTCTCTCCTCTAACCAGCGCTTCTGCCACTTCTCCTCAATGGCCTTGAAGTCAATCTTGCTCATCTCCAAAACCTCCTTATTGTCTTTAATTTTCCCAGAAGAGAGTCACGAATAGGGGGGTTATCGGTGAAATTAGGTATTTGAGTGCCAGCGGAGAAGACACTCCCCCCTCATCGGCATCGGAGCGAGTAACGGCTTTGAGTATTTAAGGTTTTTGGAAAACCTCCCGGAGCCATTGTTTTTCCCTCCGCCTCCAAAACTGTTATATACCGGCAAAGCCAACGAGAATTACAGTAAAGGCAAGTAATTTATTGTCGGGGTGACCTCCGTGAGGAGCCTCCAAGTTCTGTCCCTCGTCCTTTTGATGCTCCTGTCTGCTGCAGCCCCTTGGAGTGTTGGGGCTCAGGGAAATCAGATCATAAAGTCCGGCACCTACTTCCTCTACGTCGCTAGGACCAACGAGTCCGTTAACGAGTCGTCCCTCTTGAGTGCCCTCGGCTCCACAAACATGTTCTTCTCCCTGAGACGGAACGGCGAACCCGTTTTCGTGAGCGTTTACGGAAACGGGAGCGTTGAGTTCAGGGTTTTGGGCGTTGAGAACGGCACGGCCACCGTTAGCCTGGTGGTTTCCGGGACGGATGCGGTGATCACCTACGCCGGGAACATCACACCCTTCTGGTCCGGGAGAGATGTCATCTCCTCCATGGCCTCTGGAAACGTGACCCGGGTCGCGGTTCGCTCGTTCGAACTCGGTAGCGTGTACAGGCTGAACGCTCTGACGGGAACCGTCTACGACCTGAAGGGGAGGTCCTATGGGAGAACGCTCCTGTTCTACAGCCGTGACGTTGTGCCCGGAAGAGCACTCTTTACGGCCCCCGATGGCTTGAAGGTCTCCGTCTCCAGGGTCACCACGCTAAACTCTACCGTTGTCACGTACTACGGGAGGTTTCTGCCGCCTCTGATCCAGGTGGTGACGACGCCCTACCGGGCCACTATGGCGAACATAACCGCCAGCGGCAGGTCCGTCCTGATATACGACCCGGGATCAGGCGTTCTGCTGTCCTACTTTGGCTTTTCGTGGGCTGATTTTCGCGCTGCCGGGTTTTTGCTCTTCGGTGGGATCGATGGAAGTGCCCTCTCTGCCATGGGTAAGGAGGAGATGTTCGCCCCCGGCCTAGTTCTTGCAGATACCAACGTCCTCGGTGGCGGTTCGACCGTGAGATACTCGCCGGAGACGTCCCCGCTGGCTTACATTTACCTCGCGTTGATCGCCATCGCGGGAGTTTTTGCGCTCTTGGAGGTGAGGAGATGGGAAGGTTCATGAGGTTGCTCAGGTGGGAGCTGGACAGTCCGCTGGTCGTTCTCATCTTCTTCGTCGGGCTGATCCTTGGGTTCGCGATGGTTCACCGGGCGGGTCTGTCCGTGGCCGTTGGCGCGGGGGGAGTGTACACCTCCACCTCGGGCTCTTCGGGTCTCCTGCAGGTGCTTTCTGAGGTCGGCTACGCGTCCACCCCAACGGGCAGGGTCCTTGTGGGGGACCTGCGGGTGGGCTTTGGGGTCTACACCTTCATGATGATCCTCCTCGGGAGCCTCATCTTCCGCTGGGACAGGGATTCGGGATATGCACCCATCGTCTATTCCCTGCCGTACTCAAAGTTCAAGGTCTTTGTGGCCAAATTCGCGGCGTTCCTGCTACTCTCGCTCCTGATGTACCTGCTTCCCTGCCTGTTCTCTGTGTTCCCCTCCAACGCGGACATTCCAGGGGTGATTCTCTCGATCCTCTCGTCGGGGGAGGCCCTCAAAGCGCTGGTTCTGGCCCTGTACGCGATTCTGTACACCGTCTCAATAACCGCGTTTGTTGCCAGCGTTCTTCCCGGCCTTTTCCCGACTATCATAGGGGCCTTCTTCTTGGTGGCCATCTCCGCCGATCTCTTTCCGAGCACGTTGCCCCCCTTTAGCTTCATAACAGTTCCCCTCACCTCCCAGTTGTCCCCCCTAGAGGCGCGCTTTTTTGTTCCGGGGGCGGTCGTTCCGGTCGTCCTCTTCCTGCTGGGCGTTTACGCCTTTGAGAGGAGGGACGTTGTATGAGGATCGTCAGGGCACTTCTCCTTTTCCTCGCCCTGTTGCCCCTCGTGGCGGCGGTTAACTACCACGTGTACTCCACGGGCGTTGGATTCGCCGGGCCGGCTGTGATAAAGCCGAGCGGTTCGGATGGGATCAGTTACCTTGCGTTCCATTCCCCCACGGAGTCGCTGGCGGAGCTCACCTGCAACGGTGGAAGCGGACTAGTTCAGGTTGTCGACGTTTTCAAGGGTGCCGTTGTTTTCAACGGAACTTTCGCTGGCTCGCTCTCGCGCGAGTTCATCGTCCCGCGGGAGGGAACTTACTGGGTGATCTATCGCGGAAACGGTGCCACCACGTGCTTCGTCAGATTCAAGAGGAACAACCCAACGCGTGCGATTCAAAACGCCTTTTACTCCATCGGAATAGCCGGGACGGTGCTCTACATCCTGTACTCTTGGAGGGGGAGAAAATGATAACTGCCGAGAACCTTACGAAGCGCTTTGGACGGGTGGTGGCACTAGACGGGGTGAACTTGGAGATTCCAGAAGGCGTCAGCCTTATCCTCGGCCCCAACGGGGGTGGCAAGAGCACATTCCTCAAGATAACCGCGGGGATCTACAGACCCACCGACGGAAAGATACGCGTCTTTGGACTGGATCCGTGGAGGAGCGAAGACCTGAAGCTCAGGATGGGGGTTTCCTTTGATCCTCCCGCCCTCCCA
>WAMH01000095.1 GCA_015522395.1 Thermococcus sp.
CTCCCCGGGAGCGGAATTGAGAAGACCCTCGGGGTTTCTATCGGTATGAGCCTACCAGCAACTTCCGGAAGTTGCTGGTAGGCTCATACCGATAGAAACCCCGAGGGTCTTCTCAATTCCGCTCCCGGGGAGGGATGCGAAAATGTCGTAGAACTTCGAGCGAACTTTCATGCCAACGAGTTCTATTGAGAGGTCTGCTATTCCGGCTCCGACGATGAAGCTTACCATCGCGCCGGCTATGGCCGAGGAGAGAAACCTTCCCCCGCTGACAACGTAGACAATGAAAATGAATGAAAGGGGCTGTATCGCAAAGCTGAGCATTGAGCTTTTCCCCTTCATCAGGGCTCCCCGGTAGTACTCCACTATCGCGAGAATCATTCCAGACCACCCACGAGGAACACGTCCTCTATGGTGAGTCCTTCCCTCTTAAACGGGACTCCGAGCTCCTCGAGTGAGGCTATGGCCTCCCTCTCCTCGGCCTTTGAGCGGAGATAAACGAAGGTGTTCTTTCCGGCCCTTCTTGCAACAAAATCACCCCTAAAGTCGCCGAAAACGACGAGCTTTGAAGTGAATGAAGAGAGGTATTGTTTTGCTATTTCCTCGGGCCTCCCGAAGGCGAGGAGCTTCCCACCTTTGATTAGCAAGACCAAGTCCGACACGCTTGATATCTCGTTGAGGTAGTGGCTCGTCAGGACTATGGTTGAACTCTTCCCCCTCTCCCGGAGTATTCCCCAAAGCTTAAGCCTGCTCTCGACGTCGAGACCAACCGTAGGTTCGTCGAGGAAGTAAAGTTCTGCATTGGCCGAAAGAACCATCGCGAGGAGAGTCTTCCTCACCATTCCTCCAGAGAGCGTCGAGACTATCCTGTCCGGATAATCAATTCCAAACTCCTTCATGGCATTCTCTGCCCTGCTTTTGGCTTCCCTCTTTGATAAACCGCGCATCCTGAGGTAGTGGTAAACGTACTCGAAGGGCGTCAGCGTGTAGAAGTGGGCCCTAGCTTCCTGCGGAAGGAGGGCTATCCTCTTCTTTATTCCTTTCTCGCACCTTTTTATCTCCCTACCGAAGAGCCTGACCCTTCCACCGTCATAGGCCAGCAGACAGCTCAAAATCCTGATGAGGGTAGTTTTCCCGGCGCCGTTGGGCCCAATTATCCCCAAGATAGCCCCTTCTGGAACGGAAAAGGAGACGGAGTCAAGGGCCCTTAGGTTTCCATAGTACTTTGTCAGATTCTCGACCTCTATGGCGTTCATACTTAGAAACTTTCAGGGGCGAAAAATAAAAGATTTTGGGCTTACTTCAGCCACCTCTCCATCCACCCGGCAATCAGCTCAAGTCTCCTAACCCTGTGCTTCGGCTTTCCGCCCCTGCTGAGGTCGTGGTTCTCGCCAGGGAAGATGGCCAGCTCGACCGTCTTGCCGAGGTATTTCAAAGCGGTGTAGAACTGCAGTCCCTCGGGAAGCCAGCAGCGGTAGTCCTCCGTCGAGTGGATTATGAGGAGAGGCGTTTCAACGTTGGGAGCGTACTTCAGCGGGCTCTTCTCCCAGTAGTTATCTGTGTTGTTCCACGGGTCACCTCCTATCTGGTCCGGCGCGAAGAAGTAGCCTATATCCGTCGTCCCAAAGAAGCTCACCCAGTTCGAGATTGAGCGCTGAGTAACAGCGGCCTTAAAGCGGTTTGTGTGTCCGACTATCCAGTTAGTCATAAAGCCGCCATAGGAACCCCCGGTGACGCCTATCCTTTCCCCATCTATGAAGTCGAACCTCTTTAGAGCCTCATCAACGACCTCCATCAAATCCTGATAATCCCTCTCCCCGTAGTGCCCCCTAATGTCCGCAAAGTCCTCGCCGTAGCCGTCGCTTCCTCTGGGATTGGAGAAGATAACCACAAAGCCCCTGGCCGTTAAAACGTGGAACTCGTGCATGAAGGCGTATCCGTAAGCTGTCTTCGGCCCGCCGTGGATTTCAAGAACGGCCGGATACTTCTTCCCAGGCTCAAAGCCAACGGGCCTCATTATCCAGGCGTCTATTCCCGCTCCATCGCCCGCCTTAACATTAAAGTGCTCTGGCTGTGAGAGGCTGTATTCCCTAATCCAGCCGTTGAAGTCGGTGAGCTTTCTCTCCCTTCCGTCCCTCAGAACGTAGAGCTCTGTCGGAGTTACGGCGTCCTGGGCAGTGAAGGCTATGTAATCTCCAATTGCAAAGCTCTCAACGCTTCTGTCTCCACTAACAACGCGCTCTATCTTTCCATCGAGGTTAACCCTGAAGATGTTCGCCCTCGGGCCGTCGGTGGCAACGTAGTAAACCCAGCCGTCCTTAAAAACCAGCTCCGCCCTCTGGCTTCCCCTTACGTCGCTGTTGAGGGAGTTATAAGCTGAACGGTCGAGGTCTTTTGTGAGCTTTCTGAGTTCCCCGCTCTCGGGGTCGTAGTGGTAGAGGTGAGTGTTCGTCGGAATACCCCTCTCTCGCGTGTTGGCCTTTAGAACGAAGGTCCCATCGTCGAGCGGGATGAAGTCGCTTACGCTCCACTTTCCGGGGGTTAGGCGCTTCGCCTTTCTCCCGTCGAGGACGTAAAGGTCGCTCACCATCGGCTTCCTCTCGCGGTCTTCCTGGGCGAGGAAGTAGAGCTTGCCATCGTGGAAGCGAACCTGCGAGACGTCGAGGTTTTTGGGAGTTAAGCGCCTCTTCCTACCGGTTTCAGCGTCCACCAGATAGACAACGCTCCTCTTCCCGTAGACCCATCCAATTCCGTTGAACCAGAAGGGGAGCTCCTTAATCAGGTGGACGTCATCTTTGGGCTTTTTCTCGACGTCTATTGGCGTAACGACCGCTATGCCTTTCCCGTCCTCGGTAAAGCGGAGATCCTGTATCCCATACTTGAACTTCGCTAAAAGCCTCGCCTCTCCCCCGTTGATCGGGATGACGTACAGCTCGGCCTCCTTGCTCTCCTTATCTCGCTTGGAGGTGAAGGCTATCAGCCTCCCGTCCGGCGAGAACCTTGGATTCCCGTCCTTCTTGCCGGAGGTAAAGGGCTTAACTCTCCTGCCATCGTAGAGGTAGAGCCTTGAGGAGTAGTCGTCCTTCTCAACGCTTATCTCCGTCACCTGGAAGACGAGCTTCCTCCTGAAGGCATCGATGTTACCAACGAGCCTGAACTTTCCAAGGTCTTTCTCGGCTAGACCCTTCGGCATTAGGACCACCGAACTAACTCGGTCTTTTTCGTATAAAAACTTGGCGTTTCGATAAATATCGAGAAGCCGGGCGCCCAACCTTTTTAAATCCCCCCTCTCCCCTTTATCCGGGAGGTGGCGGCCGTGACCGTCAAGGTCCGCTTTGATAGGGAAGTGAGAGACTACGCTAAAAGCGAGAAGGTTAATAACGAGGTTCTCAAGCTCACCGAGACTGCCCTCGCTCAGGCGCTTGAGAAGTTCCACAGGAGAATGATAGTCATCGAGGGCGATACTCCGAAGAAGGCCGAGCTGGCCGGAATCCTTGCAGGGGCCTCTGCTAGAGTTCTGAGCGATGTTATCGATGAGCTGATTAAGAAGCGCCTTAGAGATGAGAGCGAGAGCGCGATAGAGGTTCTCTATGCCACCGACGCCCTCGGGGAGGACACCTTCGGCAGGAAGCGCTACGAGGCATTCAGGAAACACTTCGACGTTTTAGCAGGAGGAAGCGCCGAGGTAAAGGCCGTAACCTTCAAGCACACCCGCGACATACTCGGAAGGACTTACGACCTCCTAATCCTCGACATGAGCTACGATTACTCCCCCAACGATTTGGGAAGGATAATCGAGACGGTTAGAGGCGGTGGGCTGATATTCATCCTCGCGCATCCGTTCAAGAAGTGGAGGGACATGTGGACGGGCTTCCACAAGAGCCTGGTTACTCCGCCGTACACGATAGACGACGTGAAGAAGCGTTTCAACAGGCGCCTCATAAGGAAGTTC
>WAMH01000096.1 GCA_015522395.1 Thermococcus sp.
ATTCCGCGGTTGTTCTTGGCCATGAACCATCCGAAGAGCAGGCCGAAGATAAGACCGGCGAGCCAGAGGTAGAGGATGAAAGCACTCGCGCTCCTCCCGCTTGGGTTGAAAGTTATTGAGAGTGTCTTGTAGATCAGGGCAAAGGAAACCACGAAGAGACCCTCGATGAGGAGAGAGAACCTCGTGGCCCTCGCGATCACCTCAAGGGTTCTGCTGTCTTCGGTGTACCCCTCGATAACCTTCCTGTCGTGGAGGCTGTAGACGAGGGTTCTGGTTATGTTGGCACCGCTCCTGAAGGCCAGGAAGCCGAAGACCGCCGCGGCGACCCTCGTCAGGCTCCAGCCCCAGAGTTTCCAGAACGCCCACAGGCCGACGATCAGCCAGACGAGAGTGTAGAGCTTCTCCCAGCTTTTCTTTTCATTCTCGGGAATGTCAAGGCGGAGAACCTTCCTCCATGTCATGCCGGTGATTGCCCCGAGGAACCTTCCCACTAACAGCGCCGCGTTGATGAGAATGAACGTAGCCAGGATGAGCAGGGAGAGCAGTTCCTGCAACATCTTTCATCGGCGGGATATTCTACAAGGTCCTTTTAACCTTTTAGGAACCTTCCCTTGATTTCATCGGCTATTCCGATGAACGAGAAGGCGAGGATCCCGAGGGAGATCCCCACGGGGAGGATCTGCCACCAGGCAAGCTTGTATCTCGCCCCGCTCAGGATGATCTCTCCCATCAGGGTTCCCCAGTTTATGCCCGGCGATACGTTAAAGAAGCCGAGGAGTGTTATGAATCCTATTATGCCCGGAACCGCGAGGGAGAACTGATGCAGTGAGTAGGGGAGGATGATCTTTGAAACGTGCTTTCGGAGTATCCACAGCGGACTTCCTCCGAGGGCCCTTGAGGATTCTATGTAGTCCTTCCTGAGCTCCTCCTCCACCATCGAGCGCACGTTCCTTGAAACGTTTCCCATCAGGAGGACTCCTATTACCAGGGCCAGGACAAAGGGGTTCATCGTGAAGTACGTCTGGTTCCACGACACCGTTTTTGAACTCCCGAACACGACTATCAGGAGGACCGATGCCGGCAGGACAGGGGTGGCTGTTAGGAACTTGGAGACGAAATCCGCCACGCCCCCGACGCCGTTTGATAGAACGCTCAGCATTCCCAGGAGGAGGGCAAGGCCCACCATCACGGCCGCACCGAGGATCGCCACCAGAACCGTTTCCTCCGCACCGTACGCGAACCCCACCCAGACGTCCCTTCCCTCCACGTCCGTGCCCATGAGGCCGTAGCTAAGGCCGAGCACCCTTATCCTGGGTTCATCGGTCGGTGACAGGTTCCCATCAACCGCCTCTACGATGAAGGTGTACCTCCCCTGAAGGAGGGTGTTCCCCGGGGCGGTGCAGTCAACGCCTTCCCTGGAAAAAAGCGCTCTGAGCGGATTGTGGATGAGCAGGGTTCCCGGGGAGGGGACGGGTCTGCACTTGTCCCTGGCCACATTCATCATTGGCCCCGTGAGCCTTGAAAGGTACACGAAGTTCGGTATATACCCCTCCCACAGCACGTACCTGTTTCCCAGGGGGTCTATCACCGTCAGCCTCAGGTTGCAGGTTTCGTTGGGTATCAGGACTATCTCCTGGGGGGGTTCGGAGTAGTGGAAGTCGTAGACGTAAACGAACCTGCCATTACTGTAATGACCCCTAAGCCATTCCGTGTCCGGCAGGCCCTTGATGGCTCCGTACCATGCCGGGGGCACCCCCTTTGGATTCCACGCCCAGTACGTTGAATTGTTCCAGTTCCTGATGTCTTGGCTGGATACGAGCCTCGGGGCCAGCAGGGAGAACGCCAGCATAACGAGGAGCAGAGAGGTGGAAAGACGCCTATACATCCTTCCTCCCCCTGGGTTCCAGTTTGAAGTACAGGCCCTCCATGATCACGGTGTTCGTGAAATACAGCACGGACATCACAAGGGCGGAGAAGAACAGCAGGCTTCCATCCCCTGCCTTCAGGAGAACCTCCGTTCCCCGGAGAAACGTTTAACCTATTCCCGGAACGTTGAACATGACCTCGACCGCCATTCCGTTCATCATGAGGTTCAGAAAGTTGTAGCTCGTGAAGGTCAGAAACGGCGGCAGGACGGTTCTTAAGGCCTTCCTCATGATCCTTTTATCAGGAAGCCCCTTTAGGACGTCCGCCAGGAAGTACTCCTCGTGAAGCTCATTCCTGACCAGGTTCCTGACGTTGTAAGCGTAAACGGCCACGTTGGCGAAGGTTAGCGTCAGGGTGGGGGTGGTCAGGGCGTAGAGGTATGTGAAGGGGGTTGGTTTGCCCGTGCCTTCGACCATGTGCACGTAGTCTATGTAGCTCAGCGGGACTATGCTCAGTTTCCACCAGAGGGCCCACATCAGAAAGATGCCCCAGAACCATCCGGGTATGGCGGAGAACATCGGTGCCAGCACGGCTAAAACCCCATCCCACCTTCCGCCCTGGTATCCTGCCTTTAACCCCCAGTATCCTCCAACGGTGAAGACGAGAACCATTGTGACGGAAAGCAGGAACAGGGTGTTCAGTATCGCCATCTGGGGACTTGTCCCAACGAGCATGTGAAATATCTGGTGGGGACTGGGGTGGGGAATGTACATGACGCTGTTGCCCTCGTGTATAACCTCCACCCATCCCTTCTGGTTCTTGAAAATGTCCACGGAGAACCTCAGGTATTGACCGGTCCTGTGAAGGGCGTAGCTGAGAAAATGTCTGGAGAGATGGACTCCCTCAGCCGCTGCAGTCAGGAAACCCATTGATAGTATCACCAATACGGTGATCATCAGGGCCTCCGCCACCCTCTTTAAAAGGCCCACCCCCGCCACCAGAGGTTACTACCCGCTAGAATTTAAAAATTTTTGGTTAATTTGGATATTTGTTATTCCTTGATCGTGTCTTGCTCTTCTTTCTTCCTTTTAATGGCCGGAGCAACGTCCCTTGCTATTCTCTTAGCGCTGAATAGCATCAGCGGGTCCATCGTCCTGTAAATGGCTAACTGACAGCCGCTTATGCGGACGTCAATGTGCTTTTTAGCTACCATCGCGGCCTTCAGGAACTCCCTCACGCTCTCGACCCTGTCGAAGTCGAGGCCTGCCTTCCTCAGGCGCTCGATGTTGAGTTCGTGGATTGTCAGCGGCTGGAGCATCATCTCATCTACCCCAAGCGAAGCGGCAAGCTCGGCTATCCTCGGAATGTCCTCGTCGTTTATGCCGGGCATGAATATCGTTCTCACAACTGAGCGGACGCTCTTGTCGCTTCCGACTATGCGAAGGGCGTTAACAACTGCATCGAAAGTGTCGGCGTTTGTAATCTTTAGATGTTTCTCCCTGCTTGCCGCATCGAGGCTTATCATCACGAGGTCGAAGTCGAGCTTCTCCCACAGCTCCTCGGTCAAAAGCGAGCCGTTGGTCTGTAGGTCTAGTCTAGCCTTTGGAAACCTCTCCCGGAGCATCCTATTGACCTCGACGATGCGCGGGCTTAGCAAAGGCTCGCCGTACTGGGAGACGGTTATCGCGTACGGGTCGTCCCAGCCGTAGTAGCCAGGCTTCGGCGCCTTTCCGAGCTTCACCGCGACGTTGGAGTAGCAGAATATGCAGTCGTGGTTGCACGCAGGGGTTAGCTCGTAGCTCGGGTGGTGAACGGGATTCGGGTTGCTTAAATCCAACCCCTGGCAGCCCTGACAGTGGGTCGGGAACTTCAAATCCATCACGAACTCCTTCAGCAGTCTCGCCTCTTTGTTCTCAAGCCTCTGCGGCTCGACGCCCATGCTCCTCGCGAACTTCTCCCAGCTCATCCTTTTCATTCTCTCACCTGTCCATCGGTTCACCCAGGGTTGTTTAAAAACGTGACTGGTAGCTCCTCCACGATTTTACCGGAATACCACCCTCAGTTCGTTTTCTCTGGGTTTTAGAACGCCTGAATTATCCCATGGATGAGAAACGTGTCTTATTTATGCCCCATCCCTTCATACAGGCGTTTTTAATTCATCGGGCTTACCTTTCTAAACAAGAACTCGCGTTCAACGGTTTTTTCTCCTTTCTTCATCGTGAATATGGGTTTATTGAACCTAAAAATACCTTGCTAGTTTTTACCACCTAGATAAAACCCTGAACACGGCGCAATAGTTGATCCACCGCGAACCGTTGATTCAACCCCTTACAGCCCTCAGGAACTACCTTCTACCATGACGTAACTTTTACAGGAACATAACCCTTAAATAGGCTTTCAATGTATAACCCAATGCTGCCATACCGTATAGATGGCAATATTGCCAAAAAAGTGAAGGAGGCAGTGGAGTATGAATAGGAAGGCTTTGGGATTGTTTGTTATGGGTTTGATGTTGTTTAGTGTTTTTCTAGTGTCCAAGCCAGCCAGTGCTGCAGAGACGACGCCACAGGGCACCCTTAAAATCGTTCAGCTGGCTTCCAGCAACAACCTCTTCATGGGTGTGTTCAACCCGTCACCGAGCGGATTGAACGACGTCTACACCCTGAGGGTCTGGTACTTCCTCAACGACCCGGCCTACGTGGTTGGTCCTGACGCCCAATACCACAACTACCGCTGCCAGCTCGTCAAGGTCGTTACCAACGTTCAGGTTCCGGAGGATGCCTACATCTGGAACGGAACCCAGAAGGCTTGGGTTAACCCCTACGCAGGCAAGACCGCCAAGAGCGCCATTACCTGGAAGTGCGGTCTCGGCCAGTGGAACGACGGCCAGCCCATGACTCTAGCGGACTTCATGTTCGACCTTGCAATGAACTTCGAATGGGCCTACCAGAACGGCAAGAACGACAAGTACTACGACGAAGCTTGGGCCAACAACCTTCAGGATGTCCTCAGCAACTTATGGGGTATAAAGGTTGACAAGCTCACCAACGACTACGTTGAGTACACCATCTACCAGAACTTCGTCGTCCCGTACGACACGTGGGGCACCGCCATTGGAAACTACATGGAGTACCCGAGCATCCCGTGGGAGCTTTACAACGTCCTCAGCGAGGCTGTCGCCAACGGTGTTGGTGGAAAGACCTTCTCCTGGAGCCAGCAGCCGCAGAACGGTTACCAGCTCAACATGATCAGCCCGGACCAGGTTCCGTACTTCAAGCAGGAGGCCCAGTCACTTCTCAACACTGGAACCATTCCGATCTGGCTGAGCACCCTCAAGCCGGTTCTTCAGAAGTGGGGCATCTCGATGGAGCAGGCGGGCATCACCGAGGACCTCGCCAAGCAGGGTTACCAGGACGTCATAAAGTGGGTTGATAACTACAAGAACGTTCTTATAAGCAGCGGCCCGTACTACGTTGCTAGCTACAACCCGAAGGCCCTCACCCTGGTCCTCAAGCTCGCCGGCAACAAGAGGATCGGCTTCGCCACCGACGAGATCAACGGTGTTAAGCTTCCGTGGAACCCGTACTGGAAGGAGGTTGACATTTACGGTACCGCTAACGCTCAGACTGCTATTCTAGCAGTTGCCAAGGGTGATTACGACTTCTACTGGTATGCCACCCCCTACACCGACCTGGCCAAGGTCGTTCAGGACTACGGCCAGTACGTTAGCCTCATCAAGAGCATTGGCGTCTGGTGGAGCCTTGATCTAAACCTCGTTGGTGACCCGCAGACCGGTCTCGTTAACTCGACCGGTGCCGTTAAGTTCAACCCGTTCGCCCTTAGGGGCGTCAGGTACGCTATGAACTGGCTCATCAACAGGAACTACATTGTGAGCAACATCCTCCAGGGCGGTGGGGCGCCGCTCTACGGTCCTGAGGTCAGCGGCCAGGTTGATGCCGCCAGCAGGATCAAGCTCGTTGCGAAGGCTCTCGGCTTCACCCCGCAGGGTGACGAGCAGTACGCTGTTAAGATGATCGACCAGGCTATGGAGAACGCGGCCAAGGCTCTCGCTGCTAAGGGTCACACGCTGAAGAAGGTCAACGGCAAGTGGGAGTTCGACGGCAAGCCGGTTACTGTTAAGGTCATTGCCCGTGTTGAGGACAAGAGGCTTGACGAGGGCAAGTACATCGGCCAGATTCTGCAGAAGGCTGGCTTTGACGTTCAGGTTCTCCAGTGGACGAGGACCCAAGCGAACAAGGCCGTCTATGCTAGCAGTCCGGCGACCCTTCAGTGGAACGTTTACACTGAGGGTTGGGTTGTCAGTGGTATTCAGCCGCCCAGCTCGATTGCTTGGGACTTCTGGTTCTTTGACTACTACGTTGACCCGAACTGGGGTACAAGCTACCACAACCCAATGACCGTTAAGGACCTCATTCAGGCGACCACCAACGGTGACGTTACCAAGTTCATCCACGACCTCAACCTCAAGTACTACAACACTCCCGACAAGCTCAAGCCGCTCGAGGACTGGACCGGCTACGACCTTGCCATGGTTCTCGCCTACAACACTTGGAAGGGGCCGAACAACACCACAGTCAGCATTCAGAACCTCAACCAGTTCTGGGACCTCTATGAGCTTGCCTACGGTACGCACATCCTGAACTCGCCGCGCGTCTACACCGCTGAGACTTGGAACTTCTTCCTGGTCAACAAAAAGAAGGTTACCGTTCAGATGCCCGATCCGATCGCTGGTCTTGGCAACTTCCTCGCCGCCAGGTCGGTCGAGCCGGTTCAGCAGACCCCGACCACGACGAGCACTTCGAGCACCAGCACGACTTCGACGAGCAGCACGATGACCACCTCAACCACCACGACCACCCCGACGAGCAGCACCAGCACGACGAGCAGTGGTGGTGGAGGAATCTGCGGTCCGGCTCTGATAGTCGCCCTCGCGGCAATACCGCTCCTCCTCAGGAAGAGGAAGTGAACCCTTTTCTCTTTTCTTATACTTTGTGAGTAATGTTCATTCTGACAAATGTGTACATCTGTGCCTTTTTTGGGGAAAACTATTTAAAGTTTAACTGGCAGGTAAAACCCGTTAGGCTAGCGTGGATTAGCAACGTGCCCGGAGGGGATAGAATGGGAATGAGCTTTGGAAAGTACGTTGCCTACAGAACCGTGAACGCCATTATAATCCTGTTTCTGGCAGTGCTGCTCATGTCGGCACTGTTCACCAAACTGGCAACAATACAGCTCGAGTCTCAGGTTCAAAGTACCGTCGTTCAGGAGGCTAGGACCTACGCCCAGCAACACGGGATACCGCCCACGAAGGAGTGGCTCGACCAGAGAACGAAGTACTGGGAGCACTACTACGGCCTTGATCAGCCATACTGGAAACGAACGTGGCGTTATACAGTAGACACGTTCTTCTTCAAATGGGGTCAATCGATAGTCCCCGTTTTTGGAACGCATGACATCAAGCAACAGATCTGGAGTGCGCTGCTTAGGACGATACTCCTCTTCACGACGGCCGAGATACTGGTCATTATCATAGGACTAGGCCTCGGTGTCAAGAGCGCCCAGAAACCCGGAAGCTTGCTCGACAGGACGATATCCATACTGGCAATGCTCACGACGAGCCTGCCGATGTGGTGGCTCGGAATGCTGATGATCCTACTCTTCGTCGTCTACCTCGGCTGGCTGCCAATCACGCTCTACTCCCAGGTTGAGGTCAACGGAGTGGCCAACCTGCTCAAGAAGATGAGTCTGCCGGTTCTGACCATCGTCATAAACCTGTTCGGTGGCTGGGCTTGGACGACAAGGAACATAATGATAGGCACCATGCAGGAGGACTTCATCATGGTCGCGAGGGCCAAGGGCGTTCCGGAGAGGAAGGTCATCTACGGCCACGCGCTAAAGGCCTCGGCTCCGCCCATCATAACCATGATCATCTTTGGACTCATAGGTTCGCTAAGTGGAGCAATAATCACCGAGATAGTCTTCAACTGGCCCGGAATGGGAAGGCTCTACTGGCAGGCGCTTCAGATGAACGCGGTTAAGACCATGATGGCACTGAACTATATGTTCGCAATACTCACTGTCTTCTCAATGGTGCTCGCGGACGTACTCTACGCGTATCTCGACCCGAGGGTCAGGATCGGTGCCGCTGCGAGCTCATGAGGTGGTGAAAGATGAGATGGGTAGATTTCAAAGACAGCGTCAGGAGGTTCTGGGAGGATTTCAAGCACCAGAAGGCCGGTATAACCGGACTCATCCTCCTCATACTCCTCGTGGTCCTCGCCATTGGGGCGCCCTACATGACCAGTCCCGACGTTCCCGTTAAGTGGCAGACCGGAGTTGCTTGGATAACCAACCCCAAGAATGCTCCGCCTTCATGGGAGAACTACTTCACCTCTCAGACCAGGGCCGTTCAGGCCGAATACACCATAACCAACATGCACGTCCAGACCATCAAGAACGGAACCTACACTATTTACAAGCTCTCTCTGACATACAACATGAAGTACGATGTTCCACCGGCTGATATAGTCGTTATGGGGCTCCATTCAAACGCAACCAATCCCAAGCAGGTGCCCCAGGTTCAGATGGCCCTCGTGAGGCCGCCTGAGAAGGGTGTCAAGGACAACAGGCTCAACCTGATAAGCCAGATAACCCTTCCGAACAACAACGCCATTCAGGTGGCGCATCTCGATCAGACTAGGAACCACGTACTCTACTGGCTCTACCTGAATGGTGTCCTTAAGATACCGAACGTTCCTCCCTCGATGATAACCCCTGACAACATCAACATGTTCGTCATGACGAACACCACCCTCTACCAGATGGTCGCCGCCATGGACTCGATGAGGGTCATGTTTGGAAGGCTCACCGACAGCAACGGCAATCCGCTCCCGATAGAGAAGGTCATCTCAACGCCCCAATCCCTCAAGGGTACCTACGGGCTTGTTATCACCATAACGGTTCCGAGCAACGTCAAGGTTGACTTCACGAACTTCAAAGTTGCCTTCGTTGGAAGAACATACGGCCTCCTCGGAACAGATCAGTACGGAAGGCCCATCGCCCTCGGAATCCTCTGGGGAACTAGGGTCGCCCTCGCCATAGGTCTTGCAGTGGCAATAACCTCCGTCCTAATAGGGATACTCATCGGAGTTACGAGCGCATACCTTGGAGGATGGGCAGACGAGGCCATACAGAGGTTCACGGAGTTCATGATGACCCTTCCCGTGCTGCCGATGCTCATACTGCTCTCCCTCTACTTCGGCGGAAGGGTCAACCTAACCCAGCTGGTGTTCTTCTTGGTCATCTTCGGGTGGATGGGTACATCGAAGGTCGCCAGGAGCATGGCGCTGCAGATCAAAGAGCAGACCTACGTTGAGGCGGCGAGAGCGCTCGGTGCAAGCACTGGCAGGGTCGTCTTCAAGCACATCGTTCCCCAGCTCCTGCCGTACGCGTTCGCGAGCATAGCCCTCAGCGTTCCGGGAGCCATCCTGAGCGAGGCTGGACTAAGCTTCCTTGGTTTGACCTCACAGAACCTCATAACTTGGGGTCAGATGCTCAATACAGCGCATCAGAACGGCGCGACAATAAACGGCTACTGGTGGCAGGTCATACCGCCCGGACTGGCGATATCCTTCGTCGGTCTGGTGTTCGTCCTGCTGGGAGTATCGCTCGATACGGTCCTCAACCCGAGGCTTAAGCGCGCGTGAGGTGGTATGAATGACAACCAACGCACTCGAAGTTAAGAACCTGAAGATGTACTACTTTACAAGCAGGGGGCCTGTAAAGGCCGTCGATGACATCAGTTTCACCCTCAAGAGAGGAGAGGTTCTGGGTCTGGCCGGGGAGAGCGGCTGTGGAAAGTCCTCCCTCGGCTTTACCCTTTTGGGTATGCCGACCCCTCCCGGAAAGATCATCGGAGGAAGCATAAAGGTCGATGGCAGGGAAATAGTCGGCCTTCCTGAGGACGTTCTCAGAAAGGAGATCCGCTGGGAAAAGATATCCATGATATTCCAGGGTGCGATGAACGCTATGAACCCCGTTTACACCGTCGGTTACCAGATGATCGAGCCCCTCATCTACCACAAGGGCATGGATCAGGACGAGGCCCTCGAGAGGGCCCAGAAGTACCTCGAGCTCGTTGGCCTCGACCCCGAGATAGTCTACCGCTACCCACATGAGCTCTCGGGTGGAATGAAACAGCGTGTCATCATCGCAACGGCACTCCTCATGGAGCCCACCGTTGTCATTGCTGACGAGCCGACAACGGCCCTAGACGTTATAGTCCAGGCGCAGATCATCAACCTCATGAAACGCCTCAAGAAGGAGCTCAACCTGTCCATGATATTCATCACCCACGACCTCAGCATCCTCGCGGAGATAAGCGACAAGATAGCCATCATGTACGCGGGCAAGATAGTTGAACTCGGTCCGAGCGAGAAGGTCTACTACGAGCCGGCACATCCCTACACCCAGAAGCTGCTCGCTGCCATCCCAAGGCTTCACGAGGATGTTGATAGACTCGAGTTCATACCGGGACAGCCGCCCAACCTACTCAACCCGCCGAAGGGATGCCGCTTCAACCCGAGGTGCCCCTACGCCATGCAGATATGTAAGGAACAGGAACCCGAGCTTAAAGAGGTTGATAAAGACCACTACGCCGCATGCTGGCTGCTGTGAGGTGTGAGAAATGGCGGAACCGATACTTCAGGTTAAAAACCTCAAAAAGTACTTCCCGCTCAAGAGGGGCTTCCTCGCGGGCCTCCGCGGTGAGCCAGAGCGATACGTCCATGCCGTCGACGGGGTCAGCTTTGACATATACAAGCAGCAGGTCTTTGCCCTCGTTGGTGAGAGCGGCTGTGGAAAGTCCACCACCGGCAGGCTCATCGTCAAGCTCCTCGAGCCCACCGACGGAAAGATCTACCTCGAGGGTCAGGACGTTACAACTATAACCACCAAGGAGGAACTCCTCGCCTACAAGAGGAAGGTTCAGATAATCTTCCAGGACCCGTTCGCTTCCCTCAACCCGCGCTTCAGGATATTCGACGTTCTTGAGGAGCCCCTCCTGATACACGGCATCGGTGAGACCAGGGCCGAGCGTGAGGAGTTAATCTACAAGGCCCTCGAGATGGTCAAGGTAACCCCACCGGAGGAGTATGTCAGCAGGTTCCCTCACCAGCTTAGTGGCGGTCAGAGACAGCGTGTGGCCATAGCAAGGGCACTCATTCTCGACCCGGAGTTCGTCGTTGCAGACGAGCCGGTTTCGATGCTTGACGTTTCGATAAGGGCGGAGATACTGGAGCTTATGAAGGAACTCAAGGAGAGGATGGGCGTCACCTACCTCTACATCACCCACGACATGTCGACTGCTAGGTACTTCGCCGACTGGATGGCCGTCATGTACCTCGGAAGGATCGTGGAGATGGGACCGGCGAAGCGCGTCATAGACAACCCGCTTCACCCGTACACGAGGGCACTGCTCGCGGCCGTTCCGGAGCCGAAGCCAGAAAGGAGAAACGTCATCAAGGAGCTTCCGATCAAGGGTGAGGTTCCCAGTGCGGTCAACATACCGCCCGGGTGCCGCTTCCACCCGAGGTGCATCTACGCCCAGAAGGGACTCTGCGACGTCAAACAGCCCGAGCTTAAAGAGTACGAGCACAACCACTTCGCCGAGTGCCACCTCGTAGGCAAGTTCTAGCCTCGGGGTGGTTTCATGTCCTCCAACCCTTTTTCTTTCTGGCCGATAAAGCTCGGTCTGGCCCTTCTCTTCCTGGCCCTTTTTCTGTCCATTGTGGGCCTTCATAAAGTCCCGGTGAGGTACGAGCAGTCTGGAGAGCTCGGTCCGGGGTACCATCTCCTCGGAAACGACAGCTTTGAGAACAGCTACCTCTATGCCAACAGGAGCCTTCAGATTGGGTCCAGCAACGCCTCCCTTGAACTTTACTGGGGCAATCAGAGCTATCCCCTTAACCTGACGACGAACGTAACTCTGAAACCCGCGGGGAGACCCGCTGTCAAGGTGCTCTCCGGCAACGTGTCCTACAGGTACGAGGCGGAGTCTTGGAGGTATCCGTACGCATTCCTTGCGGTTCCGGCCCTGCTCTCCGTGATGATAGGCTCGGTCCTCGTCTTCGTTGGCTACATAAGGTTCAAACAGGGGGGTGTCTGATGCGCAGGCTGGACTATCGTAAGGTCATCTCCGTTATCGAAGACTTCATCCGCGAGAAGGTATCGGATGCGGGAATTGACGGTATCGTCATAGGAATAAGTGGTGGCATCGACAGCGCAACAACCGCTTACCTGGCCGTCAACTCCCTCGGGAAGGAAAAGGTTTTGGGTCTGATAATGCCCTACTACCACAACCAGGACGTGGAGGACGCGAAGCTCGTCTGCGAGAGCCTTGGAATAGAGCACAGGGTTGTTGGCATAAAACCCATCGTCGATTCCTTCGTTGCCCGGCTCGGCTTCCAACCGGATAAGCGCTCCCTCGGCAACATCATGGCCAGAACAAGAATGGTTCTGCTCTATGCCCACGCCAATCAGCTCAATCGTCTCGTTCTCGGAACCAGCAACAGGAGTGAGTTCCTCACCGGCTACTTCACCAAGTGGGGAGACGGTGCGAGCGACTACGCGCCACTCATAAACCTCTACAAGACGGAAGTTTGGGAGGTAGCGAAACTCCTCGGCGTCCCCGGGAGGATAATCGAGAAGAAACCCACTGCCGGCCTCTGGGAGGGGCAGACCGACGAAGACGAGCTGGGAATAAGCTACCGCCTCCTAGACGAGATACTGTGGCGTTTGGTGGACCTCAAGGTGCCAAGGGATAAGGTCGCGGAGGAGCTTGGAATCAGTGTGGATAAGGTCGAATACGTTGAGGGGCTTGTTAAGCAGAGCGAACACAAGCGCCGTTTGCCCTCGGGTCCAGTTTTCTGAGGTGAGCCGATGAAGCGCGGCTACTTCCTCGTTTTTTTAGCCGCTTCGATGTGGGGAACCCTGGGGATATTCGCAACCTACATCTACCACTACGGAGTCGATTCGTTCACGATGGTCTTCTGGCGCGTCCTCTTCACCCTTATCATCCTCGGCTCGTACATCGCAGTTTTCCTGCGCGAGAATCCTTTTACCAGAGAGAGACTCGGGTTCTATGCACTCTACGGCCTCGTTGGCGTCTTCGCCTTCTACACCCTCTACTTCTACACGGTAAAGATATCCTCCGTCGGCTTCGCGGTTCTCCTCGTTTACACCGCTCCAGCCTTCTCCGTTATCCTGGGTAGGATGATCTTTGAGGAACCCCTCACCGGGGAGAAGGTCGTTGCGCTCATCCTAGTTCTAACCGGCGTTATTCTCGTCGCTGGAAACGTGGACTTCAGCGTGAATCACCTGGCCCTTCTCACGGGCATTGCCACGGGCTTCACCTACGCCCTTTACGGCGTCTTGGCAAAATTCGGGGTAAGACACGAGAGACCGGAGAGGGTGCTCTTCATGACGCTCTTCTTTGGTCTGCTGTTCCTCGCTCCCTTCTCGAAATTCTCCGTTCCAGCCGGGGCGATACCGTACCTCCTCGGCCTCGCGTTCTTTCCGACCTTCCTCGGCTACGTTCTCTACAACTACGCCCTCAAGGAGGTTGAAGTAAGCAGGGCAAGCATAGTGGCAACGGTGGAGCCGGTGGTTGCCATAGTCCTGGCCTACGTCCTCTTCGGAGAGAGCTTAACGGTCCTTCAGCTCCTCGGCGGTGCGCTTATAATAGGGGCCTCCGTGCTGGTTCATGTAAGGGGCGAAGAAAAGCAGGGAGAGGCCCTCTTGGAGGAAACCCACTAAACATAGAAATACCTCTCGAGTTCCCACTCGGTCACCTTTTTCGTGTTCTCGGGCAGTTCCATTGATTCCAGATACTCCAGGTAGACATTCCACTCTTTCTTCTTGTACTCAACGAAGTTCCTGTAGGCCCCACCGAGGGCCTCTCTGACGACCCTGTCTCGTTTTAGCTCCTCGAGCGCTTCTCCGAGGCTTCCCGGCAGGGTGTCTATACCTCTCCCTGTTCTTTCGGCATCGTCCATCTCGTAGACGTTGGTCTCGACGTAGGCCTCAGGCTCCAGCTTCTTCTTTATTCCATCAAGACCCGCAAGGAGTATCGCCGCGAAAGCCAAATATGGATTTGCACTCGGGTCGGGACAGCGGTACTCTATCCTCGCCCCGCTTCCCCAGAAGGCGGGAACGCGGATGAGCGCGCTTCTGTTCCGGTAGCCCCAGCTTATGTAGACCGGAGCTTCGTAGCCAGGAACGAGACGCTTGTAGCTGTTGACCGTGGGGTTCGTTACGGCCGCGAGGGCTTTCGCGTGCTTGAGTATGCCCGCTATGAAATGCAGCGCGGTTTCACTCAAACCATTCTCGCCGACGAAAGCGTTCTGACCGTCCCGCCAGAGGCTTACATGGAGGTGCATGCCGTTGCCTGGGAAGCCGTAGATTGGTTTGGGCATGAACGTGGCGTGCAAACCGTGCATCTCGGCGACTGCCTTCACGGTGTACTTGAAGCTCACGATGTTGTCGGCGGTTTTAAGTGCATCGGAGAACCTGAAGTCGATCTCGTGCTGCGCTTTGCCGACCTCGTGGTGGAGAACCTCCGGAACGAGACCCAAAGCGGGCATGTAGAGCGCTATCTCCCTTCTCACTCCCCTCGCCTTATCCAGGGTCACGAGGTCGAAGTAACCTCCCCCGTCTGGAAGATGAAGCTCCCACGTGCCGTTCTTCCTGAAGAGGTAGAACTCAGGCTCGGGGCCGATATAGGCGGTGAAGCCCTCCCTCTTCAGGTAATCCGTTGCGGCCTTCAGAACTCCCCGCGCGTCAACGCCGTACGGCTTCCCGTCCTTGTAAACATACCCGTAAACCCTCGCTATTCCCTCCCAGGGCACCTCGGCGTAGGTGCTCGGATCGGCCTTGAAAACTAAGTCGCTGTCCTCTATCCCCTGGAAGCCCGGTATGGATGAGCCGTCGAAGGCTATGCCGTCCTCGACTGCCTCCTCGTATCTCCCGATAGGTATCTCCATCCCCTTGGGAACACCGTTTATGTCAACGAAGACGAGCTGGAGGAATCGGGGTTTCATCTTCCCTTGGATGGCCGTCGAGATTTCGTTCATTTTTATCACCAACAACAAATTTAATGTTCATTTTTATTGACGGTTTAATGAACAAACATAGGAATAAAAGTCTTTCTCTTGAGGATTTGTCATTCCGACGGAGAAAAAAACTCCAGATGCGCGTTCCATTTTAAACCACATTGACGGCGGCAAAAGCTTTTTGTGCTCCCAATCGAACTAGGGGCATGCCGGGGGCCGAGGACATACTGAACAGGGAGATCGCGAGGGTGAATCTTCACCTCCCTGCTATCAGGCCAACGCTTTACCAGCTCCTCATGGAGGATGAGCCCAAGGTTCGCCTCAGGGATGGGAGCGAGAGCCATTTCAGACGCTCCGAACTTGAGTACATAGCGGGCCTCTTGGAAGAGAGCGAGGCGAAAACCCTCCGCATTCCCATAATCCTTGAGATAAGCACGGTCTACAGGGGTTACTTCAGAGTACGCGGGAGGGTTGAGGTCAAGGTCATTGAGAAGGTCCTTGGAACCTACGATGAGCTGGAGGAGAAATCCGAGGCTCTCTACCCGAGGTACCTCCTTCCCAAGGTCCGGAGGGTGCTCCCTACGACCACTACGTACGCTTTCATAGCGGAGTGATGGATATGGACGATGACACAAAGGTCCTCAGGGATTACTTGGCTTTTACGGTGCCCCACGTTACGGTTTTAGCGGGGGCGATACTGGGTGTTCTCCTCATAGCCCGGGTTCCGATGAACGTTGCCCTCGGTGTCTTTGCGCTCACCTACGGTTTGATGCTGACCATCCTCGGACTAATCATCCGGCAGCACGTCTCCCACCTGTGGGCTTACAGGCTGATAATGGCCTTCTCCATAGGACTGGCCCTTGTAGGGGCCCTCGTCCTCGTATATCCGGGGTAAGTTTATATCCAGAAGGCCGAACAATGGGTGGTGGAAACGATGAAGAGGACACTCGTCCCCATCCTGCTGTTTATCCTGCTAGTGCCGTTTGTTTCGCCCGTCTCGGCTCAGGCCGGGGGGATAATAACCAGCGATCGTATAACCGTCGTCAGGGGAGATTATAGCACCGGAACCCTGCATCTGACCAACGGTGGTGGCAGAAGCTACCGCGTGGTTAGCCTCAGGTCCGTGTGGGTTGAGGACCGGAATGGAAACGTTGTGTCCGGTTTCAACGTGACCTTTGATCCAAGGGTCTTCTCCGACTGGGGGCCCGGGGAGACCATTCTCGTTTCCTACAACGTTTCCTGTTCTCCCAATGTATCGGCCGGAAACTACACCCTCCACTTCAGGTTTCTGGCTTCAACTGCAGGGGGCAGCCTCTACATTCTCTTCGCCAAGGTTCCACTCACCGTTCTTCCAACCCCCCTTAAGTTCGGACCCGCCGATGCCTACGTCGCGGAGAGACCCGGTTCCCCGTACGTTTTCAACGGTGAGAGAATAGTCGTCACCTCTCACATTATCAACATAGGCCACAGAACAGTACCGGTTAATGCCTCGGTCTCGTTCGAGCTGAACGGAAAACCGTACTTCCAGACCTCGCGCGAGATCAGGGTGGTTCCTGGAGATAGGCTGGTTACCTTCATCGTTCCAGTTGGATACAACTTTCCCGAGGGGCGCTATGTTCTTCACTATGCCCTCTCGTACCCCGGCGGAAGCTACGTCTACTCCAGGGCCTTTGATGTGAGGTTCGGGGTTAGGCTCGTTGGCCTCTCAGTTCGCTCGAACGAGGTCAGGCTTAACGGGGAGAACGAAGCTTACCTCACGGTCCTCTCCGAGAGGAGAATAGGGCTTAACCTCACCGTCGTGACCTACCGCGGGAATGAGCCAGTGGCAAGCTACACGAAGTGGATTTCCCTTGGAAGCGGAACGGACGTCATAACGGTTCCCCTTGCCACAAACGTTTCGGGCAACCTGAGCGCCCTTATAAGGCTGTCCTTTGGCAACAGAACCATCGGGGAGGGAAGGGTCAACTACTCCGTCGTCGCGCCTCCGGTTCTTGAAAACGTCACCTACGAAACGAAGGAAAACGGGGAGGTTACCTTCAGCGTTGTCATCCTCAATCCCTCGGACTCCAGCGTTGTGGGGACCCTTCAGTACAGGATCTACACCGAAGATAAGGTTCTCTACCGGGACTCCGTAAGAAGGGAGCTTCCACCGGGCACAATCCACCTCAGGATAACCTTCAGGGTTCCCATAGGGAAGGAGATTTACTACCGCTTCGTTCTGATCGCCGGCGGGAGCATGGGTTCCTCCACGGGGGAGCTATACATACGGCCCCCCCAGACCACGACGACCTCAACCACACCGCCCACCCCGACCACATCCACCAGCAGTACCGGCACCACGACGACGGCCGGTTCCGGTGGCGGTAGCTCCGGTGGAGGATGGGTTGTAGTGGCCGTAATCGTTATAGTGCTCCTGGCCGTTGCTGCTTGGTATTACCTCAACGGTGGAGAGAAAAAGCGTAAAAAGCGTGGCCGCCCCAAGCCGAGGCGTCGTTCCCCTCTGGGTAGGTTCAAGAGGCCTAAAAAACCCGACTTCAAAGAGGGTAATGGCCTTCCCAAGAAGTAGCCCCAACCTTTTTATTCTCCCACCCAATAGTTCCCACAGGCGAGGGGGTCGGGGACTCCCGGGGCACTCCCGAGGAAGTTCCGCCCACCTCACCGGGGCCGCGGTGCCGCAAGGCACCTCCCGAGAGGGAGGGCAACGGCGCAGAAACGACACGGCCTCCGGGGGATGTGGATGACGCGCGCGAAGGGGCTCGTGAGGGCCCCGAGTTAACCCGCAGACTATCCCGGAGGGTGCGGTGAAACGGCCGTCCCGCGGGGTGCAAGGCCGAGGGAGGGGCGATGAGTTCCCGGTGCGAGCCCCGTGGTAGGCCGCTCAGTCGAATGTCCCCTTGATACAGAAGGCGGGCTACGGCCCCCTCGCTTCACCTTCTCAGAACGTCCAAAGCGGAAGCGAGAAGTATGAGAGGTACCCTACTACCACTCATCCCCATGCTCCTTGCGCCATTTCTTATAGGCCTCTTTGACCTCCTCCCTGCGGAACTCCGGAACGGCATCCTCAAAGGGGTTGAAGCGCTCGAGCTTTCTCTCGTCCGGCCCGATGTACGTCGTCACGAAGCCTACCTTGGAATGCAGGCTTGAGGGAACGCGCAGGATCCTTTTGACATCAACGGTAACCCTGCCGTCGAAGTAGGCCTTTGAGAAGGTGCTCGAGAGCGCGAAGAGCTTCGTGAGGCTCCTGTAGCCTATCCCCTGGGGAAATGCCGTCAGGAGGCCCTTTCTAACGAAGTTCTCGTATATCTCCTCGCGGTTCTCCAGGAGTTTTTTCACCTGGGATCTGTTAAGCCCGATGTTTAGGAGGTGGTTCGTGTTGGCCCTCCTTATGAAGTATCCAAAGCGGAGGCGGAAGACACGGTAGTAGCCGGAGGAGAGCATTATCCTTCTGCTCCGTATGTCTTCGAAGGTTATCTCCTCCGCGGCACTGATGTAGGAGAGAACCTTCTCCCTCGCCTTCCCGTCAAGCTCCATCGCCCAGTCGTCGAGAACCCTGACGTGGTAACCCCTACCTGAGTAGACTGCATGAACGTTCTGAAGGCCGAAGTCCTCCTTGAGAACGATAAGCGTGTCCCTCGCGAGCTCCTTTGCGTCTTCCAAGCATATCGGGCACACCTTCCCATGCTCGTGAAGGTTCTGGCATCTCCGCAGGGGCAGATCCTTGGCGTCTATGTCAAAGACAAGCTCCGCTCCAAGCCAGCCCTCCATGTCCTTCGGGTTCTCATAGAGGGCCACGCTGGAGAACATCGCGTAGGGGGCGGTTGCCTTCACGTAGTCCTCCAGATCGCGAACGTCCATGAAAACGTTCTTCCTGTCGCTCGGCCCCTCGCCGGTGTGGTCGAAGCCGAACTCCCTGTTCTCGAGGGTCTCGACGATGAACTTCGGCAGTTTCTTAGCACTCCATTCTTTCTTGTAATACTTGGAGCGCTCTGCCTTTGTTACCTCCCTGAAGAGTTCACTCATCCCCCGTCACCTCCGCCCCTTCGGAACCATCCTGTTCTTCTCCCTGATTCCCCCGTCTGCTCTCAAGGTAGAGCTTCCTGAGGTAGTAGGTCAGGGGATTCTTGATGTTCCTGCAGTCCCTGTCTGGCTTGCACAGCTCGGGCGCGTTGGCCCGTATCTTTGAGCAGTTCGGAGGGAAGTACCATGTTGAGTTCCCGCTGTCCTCGAGCGTTGGCTTATCGGTCAAACCGAAGCCGAGGTGGTACCAGATGTTCTTGATCTCGTGCGGCTGGTCCTCAAAGAGCGGCGGCTTGCATCTGTTCCCTGCCTCGATGATGATCGGCAGTATCTCCTTCTCCAGAACGTCCAGACTCTCAACGCAGTCCTTAACGCGGACGTCCCTCCTGGGCGGATTTGGACAGAGGCGCGCGTAGCTCAGGAAGCTCGTGAGGAGAACCGTTATGGCGTAGTTCCTCAGGCCCGAGGGAACGCCGCCGAGGGCAATCTTGACGCACGGTGGAAAGAGGTCGAAGCGGAGTGACCCGGCTTTTGCATTTCCGAGCTTTTTAATCTTCTCCTTGAAGTGCTCCCTCGCGAGTTGGCCGAGCCTCTCGTAGAGTTCCCTGTAAAAGTTTGGCAATTCATCGCGGACTTCATAGAGCAGGTTTACCGCCCTCTCAAAGTTCCTCTCAAAGGAGCGCTTCCAGAGCTTTAGCGCATCTTCCATTGTGAGGTAGGCGTAACCCCCTCTGATGTAAACTTCCTTCAGCGAGCCATCCCAGAGTGGGAGGAACCTCGACAGATGAACTTTATAGGCCAGCTTCAGTCGTCTCTTTTCCTCCTCTGAGAGCTCGCGGTAGTTCGTCCTCTCCAGTATTGTCCGGTCCCTTCTCGGGATCTCGCTTTCACTCGCCCGTTCGATGCCATGAACCTCCTCGGCCAGAGCCCCCGACTTCTCAATCCTGAGGGAGTAAAGCCTCACGCTCGCCTCCTTCACGAGCTCCATCTCAAGACCGTAGGGCGAAAAGGCCAGAGCCCCTAGAAGGGCATAGAAGGTCAAGAGGTCCCTGACATCGTCTACTTCCAGCACCTCCTCGGGCACCTCGCCAGATTCCAGCCATTTTATCCTCTCCAGGACTTCATCCAGCCCGGTGTAGGATGGAATGACCTTTAGGAGCTCTTCCACACCTCCAAACTCGCCCTCTATGATCCTCCTTGCTCCCTCTCCAAAAGGATCGAGCATAGCGTCACCGGAGTTCTTTGGTGGGTTTCGAATAAAACCGTTTCCCCTTCCCTCCGGGTTCCCAAAAGTTTTATATTCCTTGGAGTACTAAATCAGTAAGGGGCAATACCTGTTGTAATTTGGGAAGGTGGTTAATATGACCCCTAAGTATACTGTTGAGAGGGTTAAGAGCGGCATACCGGGATTTGATGAACTTATCGAGGGTGGTTTCCCCAGGGGGACGACGGTCCTCGTCACGGGTCCAACCGGTAGCGGTAAGACCACCTTTGGAGTCCAGTTCGTTTACAAGGGCGTTGAACTCTACGACGAGCCGGGGGTAATTGTGACTCTGGAGGAGCGCGCGCAGGACATAAGGAAGGAGATGCTGGCCTTTGGCTGGGATCTTGAGAAGTATGAAAGAGAGGGAAAGATAGCCATCGTAGATGGTGTCAGCTCCGTCGTCGGGCTTCCCTCCGAGGAACAGTACGTTCTTGAGGGCAACCTGAACCCGGAGGACTTTCTCCGCTACATCTACCGCGTCGTCAAAGCGATAGATGCCAAACGCCTCGTCATAGACTCAATACCATCCATAGCCTTCAGGCTCCGCGAGGAATCCAAGATAAGGGAGGTCCTCCTCCAGCTCAACACGATACTCCTCGAGATGGGCGTTACCTCTATACTCACCACCGAGGCCGCTGATCCCGCTCATGGGAGGATAAGCCGCTACGGCATGGAGGAGTACATAGCCAGGGGCGTCGTTCTTCTGGACTTCGTGGAGAAGGACGTCGAGCTGAAACGCTACCTGCTGATACGAAAGATGCGTGAGACGAGTCATTCTATGAAGAAGTATCCGTTCGAGATAAACGACAGGGGCGTAGTGGTCTACCCGAGTGGGGAGCTATATTGACCCCCCATTATTCCTCTGTCCGGGCGTAAACTTTTTAAGGTTCGTTTGTTACTTTATATCATGGTGAACAATTCAAGGGTGATAGTGGTCCTCATTGCAGGAATCTTGATTGTTGCCCTCGCACTGTTCAAAGTTGGCGATGATAACGGGGACTCCTTCGTCGGCCTTTGCGTTTACTCAACCAGCGGATTCTCGGTTCTGACGAATGGAACTGTTTCCGTAGGTGTCTCGGCCACTCTGAAGCCCGGAGAGGTTTATCTGCTTGAGGGAAGGCTCTACCGCTCCCGCTCGGGACTTAGAATGGACCCCTCCAAGGTAAAGTTCTCCGAACCCACGTTTCCTCTGAAGGAGTTAAGGGGAGCATACTGGCCCTCGAGGGGCCTCTACCTTCTAACCCCCGAGAGAATCCGCCTCGGTCTTCCTCTAAACGTCCCCAAGGGGGCCTACGTTCTGATCAGAGGGCTGTTCTATGGGGCCAGGTTCTATCCGGTAACCTACACTCAAACCGTCCCGCCCGAGGGGCCCGAAGATGGAATGCCCTGGTGGGTTGGTGGTGTTGTCATATATTCTGGCAGAAGGACCGTTCTCTGGAACGGAAGCGAAGAGTTTGCGCTCTACCTCCCATACGGCACCAAGCTTGAGGTTGGGACGAGGGTGAGGGTTCTCGGAATATTCAGAAGGTACTCAATGCCCTCCATTGTAGTGGACTCTGGGGATGACGTGAGCGTTATCGGCATGGCCCCTCTTGTTCGGGTTGGGGAGGCGAAGATCGGTGAGATAGCGACTGGCAGTTGTGCGGTGGTTGGAAGGGGAAAGTCATATCTGAGGCTGAACTGCACCAAGCTCAAGCTCTACGGCTTTAAAGCTCGGGACGGCGATGTGATTCGATTCGAGGCCCTCGTTAGGAAGTCATCGATGCTCTGCCTGAACTGCACCGTCGAGAGAAAACGTGAGGAGTTGCCCAACGGAATATGCAACTTCTCCCCGGGGAAGCTCGCCAAGATAAGCGGAACAGTCACGTGGGTCAAAGTCTACGGGAACGGCTTCGGTTTGGCCAACGTCACCTACGGGGACTGCTGGGTTCTCCTAAAGCTCAGAAAGTCTCTCGGAGTTTCCCTGAGAACAAACGAGACGGTTACTGCCTACGGGACGTTCACCACGTACCGCGGAATGCCCGCGCTCGAAATCGAATCGGGTGAGGACGTTTGCTCCGGGAACTGCTGATTGGAATCGCCGGCGGCACACTGAGCGGAATCTCGCCCGGGATACACGTCAACACGCTGGCGGCCCTACTCTCAGATCTCGGCCCCGGGGACAACTTAACGCTCTTCGCCATGGGGCTAACCCACACCTTCTTGGACGTCATCCCCTCGGCCTTCCTCGGCGTCCCGGATGAGGGGAGCGCCCTCGGCGTGCTCCCCGCCCACCGGCTCGTCCTGAAGGGAAAGGCCATAGAAGTTATCAGAATCGCCCTGTGGGCGAGCTTTCTCTCAGTTATCATGGCCATTCCACTAATGCCGCTTTACTCCAAAATAGCGCCCCTCTACAGACCGCTCTACGGCAGGATCGCGGTGATACTCTTGGCGGGGCTTCTGGTACTTACCGAAAAGGGAACCAGGCGGCTCTACGCCGCTATCGTTTTTCTGCTCGCTGGTATCCTTGGGATGCTCACCTTCAGACTTGCCCTCAATCAGCCGTTCTACCATCTCTTCACGGGTCTCTTCGGGATTCCAGTTATTGCAGCGGCTCTCCTAAAGGTGGGCAGGCTCCCCGAAGTGCGAGATGACGGTGGCATCGGAATGGAAGGGGGAAGATTTCTCGCGTTCTCCGCCCTTGGAACGATTCTCGGAGGCGTTGCCTCCTTAGTTCCAGCGTTCACCGCTTCCCAGGCGGCTCTGGTAGGCTCGTTCTTCTCAAGGGACGAGCGCTCCTTTCTAACCGTGGTTTTCTCCGTCAACACATCCAACTTCCTCTTTTCTACGTTCAACTTTCTCCTGACCGGAAGACAAAGGAACGGGATAGTCGTCTTGATGGAGCCTCAACCTAGGAGCGCCATCGGCTTCTACATCCTCGTCGCGCTCTTCGTTTCGATGGTTGTCCTACTCTACGGTGAGCCACTGGCGCGCTTGATCCTCTCCATCCTCCGTAGAGTAAACTACCGCGTTCTGAACGCCTCCGTATTGGCTCTCCTCGTGGCGTTATCCTGGCTCTTTGATGGTCTTTTGGGGCTTTTGGTCCTCACAGGGGCGTCGATGGTAGGCTTTCTCGCGCAGGAAATGGGAGTAAAGAGAACCAACTGCATGGGCGTTCTAATGCTCCCAATACTCCTCAGAATGTAATGAACGGAAAGGAGAAGAGGCTAGGAGGATTTCTCCTTAAGAATGCGCTGGAGTTCGGAGTAATCGGTTACGATCCTCTTCCCATCGAGGGTCTCAAAGTAGACCTTCTTCACCTTGACCTTCTTCAGCCCGGTGTACTTCATCTCGGGCGGATCGTAAGAGCCGGGCTCCACCACCTCGTCCTCAACTGTGTACGTTTTGAGCTCCGGCTGGCCGATGTACTTCCAGACCTCGTAGAACACCTCGGGTTCGAGGTGTATCTCCCCGTCAACCTCTATCCAATCCGCCCCGATCTCATCGAGAAACTCCTTCACTACCTCGAAGTCCATAGAAACCACCCGATGGGTATAGGGCGTGCGTGGTTAAATACCTATCGCCGGGTTTTTAAACCTCCGTGTGAAGGTCTTCCGGTGGTGAGAATGGCGAGGGTGATAGTTGACGCACAGGCCGCGAGAGCGATAGGAAAGGGTGCGATGATAGTCTTCAAGAAGGGTGTGGTGAGAACCGAAGGGGATTTCAGCCCCGGCGATATAGTCGAGGTCTACACGAGGAGCGGCAGGTTCCTCGGCA
>WAMH01000097.1 GCA_015522395.1 Thermococcus sp.
GGAAGAGGTTCCGGCAGACCTCGTTCTCGTCGCCACCGGAGTCAGGGCGAACGTTGACCTGGCCAAAAAGGCCGGTCTCGAAGTCAGCAGGGGAATAGTCGTCAACGAGCACCTCCAGACGAGCGATCCAGATATTTACGCGATAGGCGACTGTGCCGAGGTCGTTGACGCCGTAACAGGGAAGAGAACGCTCAGCCAGCTTGGAACCTCAGCTGTGAGGATGGCCAAAGTCGCGGCCGAGCACATAGCTGGGAAGGACGTATCGTTTAGGCCCGTCTTCAACACGGCAATAACTGAACTCTTCGGGCTTGAGATAGGCACCTTAGGAATCACCGAGGAGAGGGCCAAGAGGGAGGGGATTGAGGTAGCGGTCGGCAAGTTCAAAGGCTCGACCAAGCCCGAGTATTACCCCGGAGGAAAGCCGATAACCGTCAAGACCATCTTCAGAAAGTCTGACAGAAAACTTATCGGAGCGCAGATAGTCGGAGGCGAGCGGGTCTGGGGCAGGATAATGACGCTTTCTGCGCTGGCGCAGAAGGGGGCTACCGCTGAAGACGTAGCCTATCTTGAGACCGCCTACGCCCCGCCGATAAGCCCGACGATTGACCCGATAACGGTAGCGGCCGAGATGGCGCTGAGGAGGTTGCGCTGAGTTTTTAGCCTTCCTTCCCAATTTTCCATCATGAAGCGATTAAACAAACAAAAGGTCAGCAGGCTGATGGCCTACATCCTTAGGCATTCCCCCGAGGAGTTTGGACTGAAACCTGACGAAAGAGGCTTTGTTCTCCTCGATGAGCTTGTAAGGACACTAAAAACGGCCTATCCCGACGTTGACGAGGAGTTCATACGTGAAATAGTTAAGAACGACCCGAAGGGACGCTATGAGATTAAGGATGGCAAAATCCGCGCCCGCTATGGCCACAGCTATCCCGTCTCTCTGGACCACGGGGAGGACACCGAGAGTCGGGTTTTATACCACGGAACGCCGAGGAAAAACCTGCCATCATCCTTAAATTGGGGCTTAAGCCAATGAAGCGGCAGTTTGTTCACCTGACAACGAGCAGGAGCGAGGCCCTTGAAACGGGCAGGAGGCGCGGGAGGAACGTGGTTCTCCTCATAATCGACGCCGACTGCCTGAGAAGAAAGGGACTAAAAATTTACAGGGCCGGGAAGAACGTGCGGCTGGTTGAGAAGGTTCCTCCGGACTGCATCATTCTTGAAGCCTGAGCGCCAGCAGGAGGGCCAGACCGAGGGGGATGAGACTGCTGAGAAAGTCCAGCTCGAAGCTTATCCCCGCGAGGTAGCCGCCGATGAGCGGACCAACCACCCAGCCGAGGCTCATCATCGTGTTGAGCAGGCCCATCCCCTGCGCCCTCTCGCTGGCCTTCACCTTCCCCGCCACGTAGGCCGAGGTCGAGTTTATCGTCATGACCCACTTTACTCCGGAGAGAAAGGCGACGCCGAAGACGAGCCAGACGTTTTTAACGACCGCGTAGAGGAAGAAAGCCGCCATGTAACCCACTATCGAGAGGAGGTAAAACCTTCTGGGTCCGTGAGCGTCTATGAGCCTGCCGAGGTAGTAGCCCGTTAAGGCCGCCGCGAGGCTCTCGATGCCAAAGATAACGCCGACGCTCCAGCCGCCGAAGGTCTTCTCGAAGTAGACGGATGAGACAGCGTAGAACTGACCGCTAGCTATCATGACGAGAAGGACGGTGAGGTAGAAAAGGCCGAGGTTCCCGCGCAGGAGCCTCCTGAAGGCGGAACTCCTGACGGTGGCGCGCCAGCCCTCTCTGCCCTCCTGGACGAGTATCATGCCGAGGAGAGAACGCCTTCCGGTCGGTCTCTCGCGTATCATGAGCACGATGAAGACTGAGGTGAGCAGTAAACCTCCGGAGATGAGGAAGATGCTCCTAACACCGAGGTAGCCCACAACGGCCGAGCCAATGAAGTTGCCAACCATATAGCCGGCGTTCTCAATGGAGTTGAAGAGGCCGAATATCGAGCCTGCCCGCGTCGAAAGCTCCGATATAAGTGCCGAGTGAGCCGGCGTCATCGCCGAGCCGAAAACGCCCTGGAGGGTCCTGAGGAGGAGAACCTGTGCCGGCGAGGAGGCAAAGGCCATCATGGCGTAGAACAACCCCATCGAGCCGAGGCCGAAGGCTATGAAGCCCTTCCTGTTGCCGCTCGAATCGGAGAGCCAGCCGAAGGGGTACTGGAAGACGGTGGAGGTGACGTTGAAGGCCACGCTGAGAAGACCGACCAAGACCATGCTCGCCCCGAGGTAGCCCATGTAGACGCCGAGGTAGGGAAAGGCCATCCCGAAAGCCACGTTGGCTATGAACATGCCCACCGCCAGGAAGAAGACGTTCCTCCGCTTAACCCGGAGCTTCTTAAGTTTAAGCGTCCTCTCGCGCTTTCCCTGAATGACAACCTGTTCTCTCTTGGCCATCGCTCGTGAGAAAGGTAGAGGCCTTATAAAATTTCTGTCGAAATGGTAAGAAAAAGGTTGAAGTCAGCCCATCTGAAGAGCCTGTCCGCGCAGTTCGCCGCGCTCGAAGCGGTAGGGATCGTACCACCAAGCCGGAAGGTCTGTCTTCCCCTTCGTGACGAGATCGGCGACCATCTCGGCAACCGCCGGAGCCATCATGAAGCCGTGACCGGAGAAGCCGGCGGCAATGTAGTAGTCGCCCAGCTCATTGATCTTTCCTATAACGGGGTTGCTGTCCGGGGTCTTGGCATAGTAGCCGGCCCACGTCCTCAGGATCAGGAGTTCCCTTAAAGCGGGAATTATCTTGGTGAAGTAGTAGCTGACCTCGCGCATGAACTCGTAGGTCGGGTTCAGGTCGTAGGTCGGGCCTAACTCGTAGCCGACACCGCCGATGACGCCGCCGTGGGCCGTCTGGGTGAGGTACGCGTGGCCGTAGCGGAAGGAGATGACCATCGGCATTATCGAACCTCTCTCTATGGGCTGGGTGATAACAGCCTGGTGCTTGTAAGGTTCTATCGGAATCTTCGTCCTTATCCCTGCCATAGCGTTGATGAGCTTGGCCCAGGCGTTGGTGGCGTTGATGACCGTTCCGGTCTTTATCGTCCCTCTATCCGTCTTGAGACCCTTAATCTCGCCGTTTTCTATGATGAAGTCCTTCACTTCGGTGTACTCCACCAGCTTCGCCCCGAACTCCTCCGCCTTTATCGCGAACTTTGCGGTTGACTGGAAGGGACTGGCCTTTCCGTCGGTCGGGTTCCAGGAAGCGGCAACAACCTCGCTGATGTCCAAAAGCGGAACTATCTCCTTCGCTTCCTCCGGGGTTATGAGCCTCGTCGGGACTCCAAAGCGGTTTTGGATGGCTATGTTCCTCTTGAAGGTCTCAACCTCCCGGTCATCGTAGAGCAGGAAGAGGTAACCGGTCTGCTCGAAGGAGAAATCATACTCCTCGCTGTACTTCTTCCAAAGCTCGACCGAGCGCTTCATCGTCTGGACGTTCGCCTCGTCGTTGAACTGCTGTCTTATGCCCGTTCCACAGCGGAAGGTCGAGCCAGAACCGATGAAGCGCTTCTCGATGACCGTAACTTCTTCCCCTCGCTTTGCAAGCTCGTGGGCTATCGTTACTCCGACTATTCCACCACCGATGACCGTTATCTCGCTCCTTTCAGGAAGGCTTCTCGTCGGCATCTTCACTCCCTCCCGGCGACGACCTTCATCTTGACGTTCTTTATCGGCGGCCTCGCGACCGGTATGTCAAGCCTGCCCATCGGAAGCCCGCTCCTCTGCGAGACGACCTGCGCGCCGTTGAAGAGGCAGAAGCGACCCTGGCAGAAGCCCATCGCGAGATGCGTTAAGCGCTTGATTATCTGAAGGTCGGTTATTCCCGCTTTGACCACATCATCAACCTTCTTAAGCGAGACATCACAGCCGCAGAGGTGCACATCCTCGGCGTTAAAACTGTCGAGCTGGAACCTCGGGCGCGGCCTCGCAACAGGCTCGTAGTCCCCCAGCTTTTCCCTATAAACGCACGGCTCGGCCTCAAAGCCGAACTCGCTGAGGATGTAAGCTCCGACAAGCTTGCCCTCGATGTAGTTAGCGTAGTGCGGCTTAATCCCGGCGGCGCTTCCGGCAACGTAGATTCCATCGCGGATCCTGTGCTCGTCGTCGAGTATCGGCGTGTAATAGCCGCGCTTGAAGCGGAGTTTTCCGCCCGCCTGGGTTACGGGGTTTATGTCTGGTATCCTTCCGTCGGCCATTATGACCGCATCAACCTCGTAGACGTTGCCGTTCTCGTCAATGAGGCGCTCCACTCTCTCCTTCCCCTCGACGCGCTTTGGATTGGGAACCACGACGTAATCTATGCCCCAGCGGTCGAGTTCGGCGGTTATCTCATCCGGGAACGCTCCGAGGACCGCGACCTTCCTGCCCGGGGCGACGTTCCAGAGGTTGAGAACCTCCAACGCGTCGCTCCTCCTGAAGACGCCGGGGTAATCGTTGTTCTCGAAGAGCATTATCGAATCAACGGCTCCCGTAGCTAAAACGACGCGCTTGGCCATGAATTCTATGAGCTGGTCGTTTCTGACCGCAGGAACGAGGAAGTACTCTCCTTTATCGAAGACGCCCAGAGCTGAAGTCTTGAGGAAAACCCTGACGTTCTCGGGGAAGTCCGTGAGCTTCTCTATCACCTCCCTCGGGTCTCCAAAGCCTTCCTGCTCGACTCCCTTGAGCCACATATCGCCGCCGAGCCAGGTTCTCTCGTCGATGAGCGCAACGGTGAGCTTTCCCCCGATCTCCTCAACGACGCCAAGTCCGGCCGGGCCGGCGCCGATAACTGCCACATCAACGACGTAGCGGAGAACGGGCTTGCCCTCGTCTATCTTCACCTGCTCCTGGAACTCGTCGTAGCGCTGTCTCTCGATTTTCATGCCGTCCATGAGCTTGAGCTTCCTGCCGTTGACGTTCTTAACGCCGTTCACCTTGATGGGAAGCGGGCCGAAGGTAAACGCTCCGCGCTTCCTCCCCTCCGTGCTCATTGTGAGCCAGTAGACGCCGTTGGCGAGCATTGCAACAGGGAACTTCTCGCCTTCATAGGCTTCGTAGGGCTTTCCCTCGAAGTAAATCGTGATCCTCTTAGAAGGGTCCTTCTCGGTAAGGTCGAGCGGTCTCATGCTCTCACCTCGAAAATTTAACCTGCGTGCCAACTTATACAGCAGTGCTTATAAACGTTGAGATGAACATGGAAGAAGCTACCTGGCGTGAATCTCCACTATGTCCCCATCTTCTAAAACGTGATCCGCCCCAACCCTCTGGCCAGGAAACTTGACGCTCCTGCCCCAGACGCGCGCGTAGCGGAAGTTCTTGGCGAAGTCCTTGTGTATCCTCTCCGCCAAATCCATGACCGTCGAGCCTTTCTTGAGTGGCACGGGTGGATAGGCCGGCTCCTCGCCGGGGCTTTTCGTGAAAACCCTGATTATTCCAGCTAATTCATAAAGCTCGTCCTTCAGCTTGTCGAGCTGTATTTTCCGCTTAGCGGAGACAGGGATTATCTTGAAGCGGTCGCCGTAGGCTTTAACCAGCTTCTCATAGTTCTCCTTGCTGCCTGGGGCGTCGCCCTTGTTGGCTATGATTATGGCCCTCCTCCAGACGAGGCTCTCGTCAAGGGCATCCGCAATCTCCTCCAGCGTTACAGGCTCCTTTACAGTCAGCTCCGCAGAATGAATCCTCTCGTCGCGGAGTATCTTCATGACCTCGCTCACGTCGCCCTTTATGTTCTCGACGCCGTTGATCACTATGCCCCCCATGGCGGTTCTCTTCACCTCAACCCTGGGACGGCGCTTGTTGACCTTTATCCCCGCCCTCTCAAACTCGCGCAGGAGGGTCTCCATCTGATTAACGGGGTCCCTTGAGAGGTCCACAACGATGGCTATGGCGTCGGCATTCCTTATCACGCTCAAAAGCTGCGGTCCCATACCTTTTCCGAGGGCCGCCCCCTCAACAAGGCCGGGAACCTCGACGAGCTGAATCTGAACGTCCCTGTGGTGCATCATGCCCGGAATCGGCTGGACGGTTGTGAAGGCGTAGTCGGCCACATCGGCATCGACGTTCGTGAGCGCCCTGAGGAGCGAGCTTTTGCCAACGTTTGGCAAACCAACGAGAACTATTTGGGCGGCACCCTCCTTCCTAACGGCTATCGACGGGCCACCGCCGCCCTTTTTCATCTGCCTCTGCTTCTCAAGCTCCTTTCTGAGCTCCGAGAGCTTTCGCTTTATCTGGAGTCGAAGCTTCTCCGTCCCCTTGTGCTTTGGAACTGTGGCGTACATCTTCTCAAGGGCACGTATCTTCTCGGGAATCGTCTTGGCCCTGTGGTACTCCTCCTCCGCCGCAAGGTATTCCGCTGTCACGTTCGTTGGCATCACTGACCCTCCGGGACGAATGTTCTGGACTTATGGACGGCCGGCGTTTTATAAAAGTATGGTCCTTGAAATCGGCAGATTTATATATGCGCTCGAAAATTTTTTACCGGCGGTGATGCTCATGCGAACGGGTTTGGATGAGGTTGACAGAAAGATACTCAGAATACTCCAAAAGAACAGCAGAACGCCCCTGAGGGAGATATCCAAGGAGGTCGGACTGGCCGAATCGACGGTTTACGAGAGGATAAAAAAGCTGAAAGAGCGCGGGATAATACAGCGCTTCACGGTGATGCTCGACCCCGAAGCCCTCGGATTCCACATAATGGCCTTCATACTCATCAAGGCGCAGGCTGGAATGTACACCAACGTTGCCAGCGAGCTCGCTAGATACCCTCAGATAGTTGAGATATACGAGACCACGGGCGACTACGACATGCTCATCAAGATAAGAACCAGCGGGAGCGACGAGCTCAACGAGTTCCTCGACAGGATAGGGAACGTTGACGGCGTCGTAGCGACGCACACGATGGTGGTCCTAAAGGTTCACAAGGAGACGACCGAGCTTCCTCTCTGACCGTTTCCGTCCAGAAAATGTTAAAAGTACCCTTTTTAATTTTCTTCTGAACGTTAGCACGGGGGTGCTGTTATGAAGGTGCTGCTTCTGAGCGCGGATGAGTTCGAGGACGTTGAGCTTATCTATCCACTCCACCGGCTTAAAGAGGAGGGACACGAGGTCTACGTGGCGAGCTTCAAGCGCGGGAAGATAACGGGCAAGCACGGCTACACCGTGGACGTTGACCTGACCTTCGACGAAGCCAACCCCGACGAGTTCGACGCGCTGGTTCTGCCTGGGGGAAAGGCCCCCGAGAGGGTGAGGCTCAACGAGAAGGCGGTAGCCATAGCCAGGAAGTTCTTCGAGGACGGGAAGCCGGTAGCGAGCATCTGCCAC
>WAMH01000098.1 GCA_015522395.1 Thermococcus sp.
AATTCTGAACGTCCCCCTCTTCCACACGTACATCGGCCTCCCGATGCGCTACGCCGTCGGAACCTCGAGTCTCTCGCTCTTCTTCACGGCCTTGGCCGGCACCATCGGTCACTACCGCCTCGGACAGGTTGACCTGCACATGGCCCTTCTCTTGGCCCCAGGCCTCATCGTGGGGGCGCACTACGGTGCTCGTACGGTTCATCGGGTCGAACCGTCTCTCATCAGGCGCCTGTTCGCGGTTCTGCTCGTGATAATCGCCCTTAAGATGCTCCTCTGAGCGAAGGTGTTTAAAGGGCAACGCCCAAGTTCAACCGGTGAGAGGATGAACGAGCTGTTCGAAAGGGTCAGGAAAGAGTACGGCGTTGAGATACGCGATGAGAACGACATGACGAACGCCTGGAAGCTGGTCGAGATCCTCAAGGAGAAGGGCTGGGTGGTCTACATCATCACCGCCAAGGGACGGGAGCAGGTCGATGCATGGCACGAGAAGTTCGGTTCTCTCTTCGCCCAGTTCGGCGAGACTCCGAACTTTGGGAGCGTTTTGGAGGGCATCTGCAACATAGCGCTCCTCGTAAGGGAGCTTGAGAAGAATGGAACGCTCTGAAACGTTCGTTCCGCCGGGTTCCTCAAATAGACCAAGGCCGCAGGTGGTATCGGTGATGCCCATGAAAGGAATGAAGGCACTTTCCCTGGTCCTGGCGGTTGTGCTCCTCGGGAGCCTCGTTCCGCTGGGACTGGCGGAGAGCATGAACACAACCGTCAAGGGGGGCAACTCCACCCTTCCGCCAGTGGCTAACACGACCAACCTCACGAGGGAGAAGGCCGTTGCAACCGAGCTTATGAAGGTCCTCAAGAAGGCGAGCGCCTTCGCGGAAGAGAAGATAGGACCGCTTGAGGGCAAACTGCCAGCCAACTCAAGCGTTCTTGAGCACTACCGCACCGCAGAGGAGTACAAGGTTAGAGCACTCTCGGAGTACGGGAGCGGTGACTACTGCGACGCGATAGTTGACGGCCTGACCGCGCTCCACCACTACCGCATGGCTTTAGCTGGACTCCGCGCCGGGAAGGAGGACGTTGTGGGAAGGATAAGAGAGGAGATAGAGCGCACGAACCACTACCTCAAGTTCGTCGGGAGAACCATAGAGTTCGCCAGGGAGAAGGGAATAGACGTGAACAACGTCAGCAGGGCCTACAACGCGACCCTCGAAACGTATAGAACCGTGCTCGAGGATCTGAAGGAGAAGAACCTCACGAAGGCCAGGAAGGACATTGGGGTCTTCCGCGAGAGGAAGGCGGAACTCGATAGAGAAATGAAAGAACTCCGCGCCCAGCTCGTCCACGAGGACTCGGATAAGATAGTCAGGGCTTTCCTCGTCAAGGGCAAGAGGGGGATCGAGATAGCGGAGAAGGCCGTACGGCTCGGAAACGAGAGGGGCTACAACACAACGAAGCTCCGGGAGAGCCTCAACGCCTTCATCCCGATTTACAGGGAGGTGGGGAAGCTCGCGAACGAGAGCAAATGGGACGAGGCTTTGGCCGTTATCCAGAAGAACCAGAGGACGATTGCCGAGTTCCACAGGGCCGTTGCGGCAGTCGTGAAGAGGGCGCACGGTGGTGAAATTGGGGGAGAAAGGGCCTTCCTCCACGGGATAAACGAGCGGATTCAGAAGGACGAGAAAGCCCTAAAGGCGCTGAGAAAGAAGGGCGTTGACACCAAGCGCGCCGAGCTTCAGCTCAGAACCGCGATTCAGGAGGTCAAGATAGGCGAGGCCCTGATAAAGCAGGGCAGGGAAGCTGAAGCAAAGGCGCACTTCGAGATAGCCCTCGGGCTTTTGGGCCGCGTTGAGGCGTTCATAGTGGCCCACTCCTGATTTTTCCTTCTTTTGGGGGGATGGCGGTGGAATACGGTTTAAGGCTCAAGTTCATCGCGCCTTTTGCGCTCATGGCCCTCATGCTTACCCTCCTTCCCGTTTCGGCCCAGTATGGGGTCTCCTCGATGGTCCTTCATGTTTACGAGGACGGCTACGTCCGGGTTGACCTCTCCATCGTCCCGGACAACTACACCTCCCAGGTCGAGGTGCCCCTCTTAGGAGAGCACGTTGAGAACGTCATCGTGACGGACGAAGGCGGAAATCCCTTGGACTTCAGCGAGGAGCACGGAAAGCTCGTGATATACACCGGAATGAGCAGTCTCGTCAACGTCTCCTACTACACCCCCGATTTAACATCGAAGTCAGGAATCGTCTGGACGCTAAACGTCTCATCGGAAGTCCCTTTCACAGTTATGCTCCCCCAGAACGCCGTGGTGGTTGACCTCAGCGACATTCCGGAGGAGATAGCCGGGAACTCTATAACGA
>WAMH01000099.1 GCA_015522395.1 Thermococcus sp.
AGGAGGACGACCCACTTGGTTATTATCACGTAGAACTTCCTCAGGCCCTCCATATCACCCCTAGCGAAAAAGCCAGTCGCTATCGGGTTGTAAAGGACCGTGAAGGAGGCAAGGAATACTGGGATGAACCTGGCAAGGGGCCCGGCGGCGTTGTAGAGCCCGACAATCCTGTCCCCGAGGTAGTGGCCGAGCATGAGCGTGTCGGTCCAGTTTAGAATGAAGTACACTATGCTGGACGTCATCAGGGGTAGTGAGAACATCACCAGAACCTTTGCCAGCCCCGGGGAGAACCTGAACGGGGGTTGTATTATCCCTGCCCTTTTCAGGTCTCGCCCGAGGAGGGGGAGCATTACTGCGGCGGTCAGCGCGTAGGCAACGGGGACGTAGAGTATGCTCTTGAAGAGCAGAACCGCGATGAGAACGAGCGTGAAGTACAGCGCCGGAAAGCCTATCTTGCTGTATAGCACGAACTCCCGGACCCTCCCGAAGCCCTGGGACGTGACGACCAGTGTGGTGAACAGCGCCACAAGGGGAAGTGCCAGGGCCAGGAATCCGAGCAGGTTGCTCATAAGCTCTCCGCCGCCGATGTAGGTGGGCAGGTAGTTTCTCGTTAGCTCCAGAATGATGGTTCCAAGCAGGGATGTGGCCAGGACAAGGAGCAGGGCCGTGTTAACCAGCTCGTGAACTTTCTCCCTCTCCCGGTGGAGGAAGTAGGCAACCTGCCGCTGCAGCCCCGAGGGAAAGCCGAGCATGGCCACGACCAGGGTTATCGTGAAGACCGTGAGGGCGAGGTTGTAGGAGCCGTATTCCCCGGGTCCAAATACCCGGCCTATCATGGCCCTAACGAGGAAACCGAAGACTGCGGAGATTAGAAGGCCAACGAGCGCCAGCACACCGCCCCTGGCGGCTTTTCCCAGCTCGTCCACTATCCCCTCGCCCATTCCTTCACCTTCCGGGCCGTAATTTTTGGCATCCTTTTTTAATCTTCCGAGGCAACCGTTTTAAGGTCACTCCCCAATGTGAAACCGCGATGATGAGTGATGGGCGAACCGAAGGGTGAGGATGGAAAGGTGATCACTGAGCAACCCTTTTAAGTTCCCCTTTCAACTTTTTCAGGGATGATGAGTTCAGCCTTGTCCGAGCTGTGACGAGGGAGTGACGGTCTGACCGCTTTATCCTTAACATCCATTTACGTCTACGCCCAGTATTTCCTTTAAATCTCCCAGAAACCCCTCCAGATGCTCCCTCTTTACGTGGGGCATGATAACTATCCTGATGTAACCGCGGTGGGCGCTTATACCCCAGCCCCTTTTCTTGAGCTCCCCCTCAACGGTTTCAAGGTTCTCCGTTGAGAAGGAGACGATGTTTAAAACCGGCTCGCGGATCAGCCTGACTCCGGGCATCTTCTTGAGCTCCCCTGCGAACCACCGGCTTAGCTCCATAGCTTTTCTTACGATTTCCTTGTAGCCCTCGAAGCCGAGGTGCTTGATCATGGCCCACACCGCTAAAGCGTTCGCTCCGGGCCTAGTTCCGGTTATGGTCGCCTGCCATATCCTACCTCCAGCCAGGTAAGGAGCCAGGACGCTTATGACATCCATGTATTTCCTCTCACGGAAGATTATCCCGCCAGCGGGAATTGGAACCATGCCCATCTTGTGGGGGTCTATGGTTACGCTCTTCACGCCCTTTAAGCGAAAGTCGAAGTCCGGAATCTCGTAGCCGATGGCCTTGGCGAAGGGGATCACAAAACCGCCGAAGGCCGCATCGATATGAAGGGGAAGGTCATAATCTAAGGCGAGGTCGCTCAATGCCGGAATGTCATCTACCACCCCAAGGCCCGTAGTTCCAGCTATGCCGACTATCCCAATCGTGTTGTCAGTTATCTTGTCTTCAACGTCCTTTACGTTGACGGTGTAATCTTCCTTCAGCTCGGCCCAGACGAGCTTAACGCCGAGCATCTCGCCGGCTTTAATGAAGGAGAAGTGAGCGCTTCTCGGGAGAATCAGCTCGGGCTCTTCTACGTCCGCCAGGTTACGGAAGGCCCTTACAGCCAGAATGTTCGCCTCCGTTCCGCCGGAGACTATGTGGCCGTAGCCCCTCTCAAGGCCGAGGAGGTTAGCCAGCATGTCAACGGCTTCCCTCTCGACCCTCTGGCTCCCGACGTGCAAACCCGGGTCGCCGAGGTTTCTGTCAATGAACTCCTCGATGATTTTAACCGCGAGGGGGTGTGGATGGGTGCACATGCTCCCCAGAATCCTCCCCGAGTCAAAGGTTAAGTCATCGGCCGTTTTTCTCCTCAACTCCTCGAGAACCTCTTCCTCTTCCGCGCCGTTCCTTGGGAACATCCTCTCACCGGCGTGAGTTGGTGGGGGGGAATTTAAGCCTTTGCCCGGGATTTTAACATTTTGATGTAGGCCTTAAAGAAGATCGGGGTCGTCAGGGCGGTTAGCATCGAGACCGCTATGACGCTTGCGAATAGTGCCTGGTCGATTATGCCCGTGCTGAGGCCGAAAGTGAGTATTGCAAGCTCCAGGCTCCCCCTGCCACCCATTCCGATTCCTATTAAAGCCGAGTCCCACCAGTCTAGGCCGAAGAGCCTCGCGCCGAGCCCGCAACCGAGGAACTTTCCGAGGACGGCCGCGATGTAGAGGCCGACGATGAGGGCCAGACTTATCTGAGCCACCGGCGGGTTGAACATGAGGCCAACGTAGATGAAGAACAGAGGTATGAAGAACTCCGTGAGGACAACCTGGAGGTTTTCTATCAGCTCGTTGAGCTTTACGCGCGTAACTATCATGGGATCCTTTCTCTCGCGGAGCCTGCTTATGGTGAGCCCCGCTAGGTAGGCGCCGATAATCTGGTTCAGACCCGCCCATTCCGCCACTATGGCGAGGGTGAATGTTAGGATGAGGGTGAAGGTGAAGAAGACGTTGAGGTCTCTGACGATGGAATAGAACCACTTCGCCCTCTTGAAGACATACTCCGAGGCCAGGAGGGTTGCGCCTATGAATGTGAATATCTTGGCCGTCAGGATTCCGAAGGAGACGGGATTTAAACCGCCCTGGGCCATCGCGGTTATGATGCCTATCAGATAAACGGCCATTATATCGTCTGCGAAGGCCGCACCCATGAGTATCGACGAGACTATCCTCTTGACGCGCTCCTTAACTAAAACGCCGCTCGTGACCTCTATCGCGGTGTTGCCGAGCGTGACACCGATGAATATTGCCGCAGCCCACCCCTTCCCGAAGGCCACAACCGTGGCGAAGCCCAGGAAGAACGAGAACGCGACGCCGAGGGCCGCGACTACAACGGCTTTCTTCGTGTTCTGTGCTATCGCCGAGAAGTTGCTGGTTAGGCCCATGTAGAGCATCATCATGATGAGCCCGAACTCGGCCAGGACCTTCAAATCCTCGGTGGGTTCTATTAAACCGAGGACAAAGGGCCCGAGGAGGATTCCCGTTAAAACGTGCGCTATTATCGGGTGTATCTCAAACCTCTTGAAGACCCACTCTATGCTCTTTGCCGTGACGAGGAGAAGCGCCAGGGCCGCCAGGAACTCCACCTCAGTCACCCCTCAGCAGAAGGGCTGCGGCCAGCCAGAGGCCCATGAGGATTATTGCCAGAACCATGGCGAGCGTTGCTGCGTTTCTGTTCGTCCCGAAGACTATTGGGATCGGCCCTATCATGATCACACCGCCACCCTCGACGTCACCGCTCCCACTGGACGCGGCCACGAGCGTCCCTATGAAAACCAGAAGGAAGCCCACCAGTATGAGTGCCATACCCGCGCCTATCAGCGTTCTCCCGTCCATACGTTACTCCATCCACGGGGGGCTTTTAAAGCTTAACGCACCCAAAAGGGTTAAAACCGGCGCGGGTAAAGCGAACACATGCTCGTGCTCGTTGACCTTGATGACACGCTCTGCAACACTTGGGAGGCAGGGAAGTACAGCCTCCTCCGCCTCCTTCCATACCTCCTTCGAAAAAGGAAGCTCAGGGCGTTTTTCTACATCGTTACCGCGCGCTACCGCGAGCTCGAGCAATCGAGGGAGTTCCACACGCTCGACTTTGACAAGCTCGTTGAGAGGGTCATGGAGAAGGTCTACCCAAAGGTTCACCGCGATGAGCTAGAGGAAATAACCGAGCTCATCGATAGGGTCTTCTTCTCCAACCTGCGCCTCTACCCCGATGCCTTACCCTTCCTCCGGGGTGTGAAGGAAATGGGTGCGAGGCTCGTCCTGGTCACGGATTCATCGAGCAAGTGGCAGAGAAAAAAGCTTGAATACCTTGGGATAAAAGATTACTTCGACGCGCTCGTTATAAGCGGCGAGACCGGTCACAGCAAGCTCGAGCCCCACAACTTCCGCCTTGCAAGGCATCTCTTCCCTGATGATGAGGTGTACATGGTCGGCGACAGGGACGACACGGACATGCGCGGGGGGAAGAGCGTGGGCGCGACGACGATACTCGTGAGAAGGGGCTATTTCAGCGGAAGGCACGCGAGGCAGGCGGACCACGTTGTTGGGAGCCTAATTGAGGCGCTGGAGGTGATCAGGCGTGAGCACAAAGGGCATACGAAGCGAGATTAAACGAAAGTCCCTTCACCTAACGGGGCTCGTGGTCCCCGTTCTGTACTACCTCTTCGGTAGGGAGATGACCCTCACTTTCATAGCGCTGGCGTTCTTTATATTCGTGATCCTAGAGCCTTTCAGAATCATCGAGGAGCTCAGGGACAGGATAAAGAGGCGCTTGAGGATATACGTCGACGAAGAAGTCTTCGAGAGGATGGAGGATCTTGAAAGGCGCATCGACGAAATAACAAGGGAGCACGAGCGCTACCGCGTTGCGGCGCACATCTACTTCGCCGCCGCTTCATTCACCGTCGTCTACTTCTTCCCGCGCGAGATAGCGGTCGGGGCGATAAGCGTTGCGACAGTTGGAGACGCCCTCGCCGCGATAGTCGGCAAATCCCTCGGAAGGCACCGCTTCTCCAACGGGAAGAGTCTGGAGGGGAGCCTGGCGTTCTTCATTTCAGGATTCGCTATACTGTGGCCGCTCGTCGGCTTTCCGCTGGCCGCTGTTGGGGCACTAACGGGAACTCTGGTGGAGTTCTACAACCTTCCCCCAGATGACAACTTCTCGAACCAGATAAGCATGGCCTTGGCCATGTATCTCATTCAGATTCTTCTCTGAATATGCTGGGAGAGCATCTACGGTGGGGGCTTAGTGCAACGACCCTTATGGCATTGGAAGGGTGAAAATAGAGATCAACAGAAAAGCGAGGGTCTGGAAGTACCTGATAAAACCCTCAGCCAGAGCGAGAGCGGCTGAGACTTCATCAGGGCGTCAGCTACACGCTTCTCTTTCCGTGAGAGGGAGCTACGCTTTAGACTGAGGTTCAGGGAGATCTAGTGCCTCTTTATCCTGAAGTCTATGGGGTTTTCCAGACCCCAGAACCTGCAGAAGGAGCAGACCTCGCCGCTCGACGGCATGCCGCAGACCTTGCACTCCCTAAGTTCAGCCTCCTCCAGTTCGGCCTCGAAGAGGTGCTTTTTCCGCAGGTAGCCCTTGACGAAGTTTATCTTGGTTCCTGGCCTCCTCTCCTCCATCTCGTTGAGGATTGATTTCCACTCCAGCGTAGTCGCTCCCCTCGCGTGCGGGCACTCGTCTATCTCGTACTCTATGCCGTTGGCTAGGGCGTAGGCGACAACCTCCCTCTCTGTTACCTCGTAGAGCGGTTTAACCTTCTTCACGAGCTTTCCGTTGAAACCACTCGGCGTCACCGGTCCCTGCTTAGCTAAGTACTGCGTGTTCCAGTTCATTATGTTGTTGAAGATGAAGCTCGCCTCGTCGTCGAGGTTGTGGCCGGTGGCAACGACGTCAAAGCCATTGTCGTAGGCGAACTTGTTGAAGATGTAGCGCTTCGTTAAGCCGCAGTAGGAGCAGGTCGGCCTTCTCGTCCTCACCTCGCCGATTCCAGCGCCCAAAAGCTCCCTCACGCGGACGATGTGGAGGGGAGCACCTATCTTCTCGCACTGCATCTTCGCGTATTTCTCACCTTTTTCGCTGTACTCGCCTATTCCGAGGTTTATGTGGAGGCATTCAATATCGTAGCCGAACTTCTTGAGGATGTAAGCTGTAACCGCTGAATCCTTTCCGCCCGAGACGACAACCAAGACCCTCTCATCTGGTTTGAGCATCTTGTAGCGCTCGATGGTTCGCTTCACCTTTCTCTCGAAGTACTCCGTGAAGTGCTCCTCGCAGAGGTACATTTTTGGGTAGTGGAGCTTGATGAAGGCCGGCCTATCGCAGAATTTGCACTTCATTGTCATTTCTCTCACCGAGAGGGGATCAACCGGAAGTTTTTAACCTTTCCCGCCCAGTGCCGGCCCGGCCAACCGAGTGCCATCACGACTCAGCCAGTGCCGGTTTCGTCATCTCCGTCCTGTATTGGCATAGTTTTTTAAATTGCTTTCCCCAGCTTCCAGCATGAGCGAGCTTGAAGCGATACTGAGTGCATCACTCCTCATGCTCATCATGATAGACCCGAGCGACAAGATACTCCTCGTCAGCTTCCTGCGCGAGGACTTTAATATAGAGGACATAAGGGCCCTCATCCTCCGCGCAAACCTCATAGGTTTCGTCCTGCTGGCCAGCTTCGCCGTTGCCGGTCAAATAATCCTCCAGGACGTATTTCACATCGACATCAACGCCCTCCGCGTTGCCGGGGGCTTCGTGCTCTTCAAGATAGGCTTAGACGCCCTCGAGAGCGGTGGAATGTTCACCCTCAAGAGGGAGAGGGACATATTAGCTTTGGCGGCAGTGCCGGTTGCGATGCCCCTCATAGCCGGGCCGGCCGCGATAACGGCGGTGATAACCCTTACTGCCGAGCAGGGCTACGTCGTCTCGCTCACCGCGACGGCCATAGCAATAGCGCTCGTTGCCCTCTCGATGTTCGTAGCGCTCTACATGATGAAGTCGGTGAACAAGACCGCACTGAGCATCACGATAAGGATAATCGGTCTCTTCATCATGGCCATAGGAGCGCAGATGATGGTTGAAGGTGTCGTCGGCATTTACCTTCTCATGACCTCAAGCGCGTAGCTGGGCTAACCTTTTAACCACCTCTGTCTTTCTCCAAGAGGGGGGCTGAGGATGAAGAGGCTTGAGAAGGTTAAGGGAACGCGGGATCTGCTCCCGGAGGAGATGGCGAAGAGGAGGTGGGTGTTTGAGAGAATCCGCGAGGTCTTCGAGCGCTATAACTTTCACGAGGTTCTCACACCGACCTTTGAGTACACCGAGCTTTTTAAACTGAGGAGCGGGGAAGAGGTGGTCGAACAGCTCTACGCCTTCGACGACAAGGGCGGCAGAAACCTCTCGCTCCGCCCGGACATGACGTCGAGCGTCGCTCGCCTGTACGTCAACTCCTTCCAGAACGCGCCGAAGCCGGTGAAGTGGTACTATATAGCGAACATGTTCCGCTACGAGGAACCCCAGAGCGGCCGCTTTAGGGAGTTCTGGCAGGCGGGGGTGGAGCTCATCGGTAGCGATAAAGTTGAGGCCGATGCGGAGGTTATAGCGCTCTTCGTCGAGAGCTACCTCGCGACCGGTTTAGAGGACTTCACCGTCAACATCGGCGACCGCGTTCTCCTCGACGAGTTCGCCAAGATGCTCGGCGTTGAGGACGACATTGGCCTGATGAGGCTCATAGACAAGAAGGACAAGATGAGCAGGGAGGACTTTGTGGGAGCGCTCAGGGAGTTCGGTTTGAGCGATGGGGGCGTTGAGAAGGTCCTCGCGCTGGTTGGAATTAAGGGCCTCCCCGATGAGGTTCTGCCGAAGGCGGAGGAGCTTTTCACGAGCGATGAAGCAAAAGCCGAAATTAAGAGGCTCTACGAACTCGTTGACCTTCTCGATGCCTACGGAGTCTCCAAGTGGATCAGAATCGACCTCGGGATCGCGCGCGGTTTCGACTACTACACCAGCTTGGTCTTCGAGGCGATAGCTCCAAACGACCTCGGAATCGGCTCCATCGGTGGGGGCGGTAGGTACGACAACCTGATAGAGGTCTTCGGCGGAAAGCCAACACCGGCTACCGGCTTCGCCATAGGAATAGAGCGCCTCATCCCGATCCTTGAGTGGAAGGGCCTCATACCAGAGCCAAAGCTGAGACCCGAGGTCTACGTGGTTCCGATTGGGAAGGAGGGGGAGGTTAGAAAGGCCGCCGTTGAGGTGGTTTCGGCCCTCAGGGAGGCAGGTGTAAGAGGAGACATCGAGCTGACCGGCAGGAAGGTGGGGAAGGCCCTTGACTACGCGGACAGGCTTAAAGTGCCTTACGTCGTCCTCATCGGGAAGAGGGACCTCGCCGAAGGCAAGGTAACTATAAGGGACATGGAAACAGGGGAGCAGAAAACCGTTGAGAAGGAAAGCGCCGTGGAGGAGATCCTGAGACTTTTGGGGCTTTAACTCAAGTCCCCTTCTCAACCCTGGACTCTTCTGCCCTCTTTCTCATTCGGCAGACTCGTATCATCTTGCGAGTGGTTTTTCATCGGTAAAAAGAATGGAATGAAGATCACTCTACCCAGTGACCGTCCTCATAGATGGCAACGTCCGGCCCATAAACAGGATAGGCGGTGATGACCTCGTAGTAGGTGTAGCCGCTGTAGTACTC
>WAMH01000100.1 GCA_015522395.1 Thermococcus sp.
AACATAGACCGCTCCCTTTATCTGCTCGGCTTGAGGAAGGCGTCAACATCGTCCACGAAGATGAAGTCGAAGTGCCTGCCCTTGAGCACCTCGTCGAACTTCCTGGCCATCCACTGGGCGCTGGTGACGAGTATGTCGTAGTCCCCGCCGGTTATCTTGGTGAGCATCTCCTCCTTCTCCTTCTTCCGGAGGTTGCCGTGGTAGTAGGCGAGGTCTATCTCAACGCCGGCCCTCTCGGCTATACTCTGGATTTTCCTCACGGTTTGAATGACCAGTGGTGTCGTCGGGACAACTATGTAGCTCTTCTTGCCCCGGGTGGCGTGCCAGACGGCCATGAAGGCTCCGAAAGTGCTCTTGCCCATTCCGGTAGGGGCTATGATGGAGAAGCTCCTCCCCTTCAAAAGCCTCTTGACCCACGTCCTCTGGGCGCTCCAGAATGTGAAGCCCGTGGCTCTCTCGAAGAAGCTCTCAACCTCGCGGAGGTTCTTCTCAAGGGAATAGATCCTCTCCCACTCCTTGAGCGTGCCTTTAACCTGCAGGGCGTTTCTAACTGCCGTAACGAGTTCAAAATAGGAATCAGCGTGAACCGGATTATCGAGGCACTCATCGCAGGGGTTCTTACTCACAAGCCTCTCGTCGGAGATCCTCCCAGAACAGTTTGGGCACATCTCCCGATAGATCGCCTTCATTTTCCCACCCTCTAATTCCTATTCTCGGACGGAAGGGCTTTATAAGGCTTTTTAGAGGGACGCCTCAAGCTCCCGCAGTTCATCCCTCAGCTTGAGGGAAAGCTCGTAGTCCTCAAAAACGTGGCCGTACTCCTCCGCGACCTCTTCAAGGACGTGAAGGGCCTCTTTCCTTCCGGTCAGCGCCACGAGCTTCAAGGCCCGCCTAAAGAGCCTCGCGACCTCGCTTCCGCTCTCGTCCGTGCTCACGGCAAAGCGAAGCTCCTTCAGCGTAACGTCGAGGGCCAGCTCCGGAACCTCACTCAGGAACTCCATCGCGACGGCCTCGGGAAAGATCTCAGCGTGCCCCTCAAAGGTCTCGAAGTAAAAGCCGTTCTCATAAGCTTTCATAACCGCCGCAACGTGCTTGCAGTCCCCGCCGAGGGGGCAGGTGCAGCTGTTTTCACCGGTTTCCAGGTCAAGCTCGACGTAGTAGGGATAGGTGCCGAGGATCTTGGAGAAAAGCCTGCTCCCGTGCTTGACGACCCAGAGAACCTTGCCGGATTTATAATAGCGCTCGCCCTTCTTGAGGGTCTTCTCGTCCATGGCCATCGGTGTGGCTTTCTCGGGCCGGCTTTAAGCCTTTCGGACGAAAGCGTTTTATCCGCCTGCGAGTAGAGACTACGGTGGTGGCGATGGACGTGTTTGAACTCGCGAGGAGGTACCACGACGAGCTTGGCATCGAGGAGCCGAGCATGGCGGCGATGGCGGCCGAATTCTTCGACGACCTGGGTCTCAAGATGGCCGAGTTCCTCAAGGGAGAGGGCTACGCGGTCATAGGCACGAAGTTCATCGACTACGACAAGAGCCTCGTCCTGGACGTAACAAAGGGAGAAAAAAGGTTCGAGATAACGCTCAGGAAGAGCTAATACCTGCCCTCGTAGTCGAAGACTATCTCCTTCTTTTCGCCCGGCTTGAGCGTCACCTTGAACTCCACGTAGCTGGCAGTCTCGTCTATTGGCTGGACGCTCGAGGTGACTATCTTCCCCCACTTGTGGTGTCTGACGATGACCGTCTTCGTCTCGTTGCCGAAGTTCTGGAGGGTTATCTTCACCTTGTAGTAGGAGTAGCCCTCTCCGCTCCTCTGCTCGAGTATCGTGGTGGTTCCTTTAAGGTCGTAGCCCCTGCCGATGCCTATCCTAATAGTGTCGCCCTTGGGCGTGTGCTCTATGGAGTTCTCGCCGATGAGCAGGTTCCCATCCTCCGTTTCGCGGTAGATCTCAACGGTTCCCGCGGGGAGAACCCTGTTGGTCTTGAATGATATTGACTCGTAGACCGGCCTCTCGCCGTTCCCGGCCCAGCTCTCGTAGAGGTACTCGCGCTGGTACGGGGCCTCGATGGTCACGTAGGGGTACATCATGGTGCTCGAGGGGTTGAGGTCGGCGATTCCAAGCTTATACAGGTAGAACGCCTCAACCTTCTGCGGCTCGCCGATCTGGACGGTCTCGGCTCCTGAGGCCGCTTTGGCGTATAGGACGCGCGGCTGCGGGAGGGCCTGGTTGAGGTGGACGTCGCCGGCAACGAGGAGAACCTTCGCGCC
>WAMH01000101.1 GCA_015522395.1 Thermococcus sp.
CCCTCCTTAAATAGCTTCCACCCTCCACCAAAACATTTAAAACCCTAAGACTGTTAGGTTACCCTAACAAAAGGGGCAGTGGGAGCATGCTCGAGAACTTCATCGCAAACCTCGCGGAGTGGATACTCAACCTCTCAAACGGCAGCATAATGTGGGTGGCCTTCTACGCCGGCCTATTCGTCGCCATAATGACCTCCCTCGGCGCTTTGGTCGCCATCTTCGCCAAAAGGCTCCCCGAGGGCGGGGTTGACTTCGCGCTGAGTTTCGCCGCTGGCGTTATGATAGTCGCCTCATTCACCTCTCTCATCCTCCCGGCGATAGAGGACACAGGCTCCTTCTCGCCGGCGGGAATAGGTATAGCCCTCGGCGTCCTGCTCATCTACTCGATAGACCGTCTCCTGCCCCACGAGCACCTCGTTAAGGGCTACGAGGGGCCGAGGTCAATGAAGGAGCGCCTCAGAAAGGTGTGGCTCCTCGTTATAGCGGTCATAATCCACAACCTGCCCGAGGGACTCGCCGTTGGAACCTCCCTCGTCTACAACCTCCAGGTCGGCCTCGTCACGACGATAGCGATAGGCATACAGGACTTTCCAGAGGGGACAGTGGTTTCCCTCCCGCTCGCGGCCATCCAGAAGAAGCGCCTCCAGCCCATCATGATGGGAGTTCTGAGCGGCTTTGCCGAGATGGCGATGGTTCTCGTGGGAGCGTACTTCTTCACGCTCTTCAGCTGGCTCCTGCCGTACGGCCTCGGAATGGCCGGCGGTGCGATGCTCTACGTCACGGTGAAGGAGATGATACCGGAGATATACGGAAGGGAGAAGAGCGAAACGCTCGTAACCCTCGGCTTCTTCGCCGGCTTCTACGTGATGCTCTTCCTCGACTCAATGCTCGGCTAAAATCCTGTCAACTAACTCCCTCACCTTTTTCTCGTAGTCGTCGTGGCTTCCGTCGTTGACGAGCATGTAGTCGGCCATCGCGATGACGTTGCCGATGCCGAACTTAAGCTCCTTCCAGTCCCTCTCCTCGAAGTCCTCCCAGGTTTTCGGGTCGTCGTGCCTGCCCCTCGCTTTAAGCCGCTCGAAGCGCTGTTTCGGCGGCGTGTGGACGGCGATGATGATTATCTTCTCCCCCGGGAATGAACTGCGGAAGGTCCCTACTTCGTCGAGCGAGCGGACGCCGTCTATCACTACGACCCTGTGCTTCCCTAAGAGACCCTTCACCTTCCTGACCGTGAGCTTTGCGACAGCGTTCTGCCCTAATTCCTGGCGGAGCCGTATACTGACCTTTGCAACGTCCTCCTTGGTTAGCTGGAGTCCCCTCTTGAGAGTCTCCTCCCTCACAACGTCGCCCATAGAAACGCTGGGAAACCCCCTCTTTTCGAACTCCTTCACGATTTTGCTCTTTCCTGAACCAGGCATTCCTGTCACGATGATGATCATAGTGCCCACCCGGGGTAACCGGGGAGGCGCTTAAAAACGTTGGGATTCGTTAGGGGGGCAAAATTTTTTAAGGTTTGTCTACGGAACATAATCGGTGAGAACCATGAACGTTGAGTGGTTCATAGCCGGACTGATAATAACGTTCTTCGTAAATATACCGTTCGGTTTCTGGAGGGCGCACGCCAAGAGAACCGGCAACAAGATCGAGTGGGCGCTGGCGGTTCACCTGCCGGTCCCCCTCGTGATAGTCCTGCGCTACCTCTCGGGCTTGAGCTGGAACGCCTCCGGCGCTCCCTTAATACTGATATTCGTCTTGGCGTACTTCCTCGGCCAGAGAACCGGTGGAAAGCTCTACACTGAGGCGCACGAGCGCGGCCTGAATCCTGGCAGGAGCATAGCCGTCCTCTGGAGGAACGCAGGAGGGGTGGAGGGGGAACCCCTCTGATCGAAATCAAAAGAAGTCGTCGAGGGTCTTTCGCTTTGGCCTCTCTTTTCCGGCCCCGCCCCCTTTTCCTTCTTTCTTCCCTTCAAGCCGGCCTTCAAGGCCGAGGTGGCGGTAGATTCCCTCGAGGACTTTGAGACCGATGCCCTCGACGCTCAAAAGCTCCGCCGGTTTTGCGCTGGCTATCTCCTCGACCGTTCTGAAGCCGGCGTTGTATAAAGCCCTCGCCCTCTTCCTTCCGATGTTTGGAAGCCTGACGAGTTCCAAGAGTTCTTCGCGAACGCC
>WAMH01000102.1 GCA_015522395.1 Thermococcus sp.
CAGATAAGCTTTGGACTCCGTTTTAGAAAGATATTCCGGGGGATGAGCCAGGACGATGTTGAACGGGTGTTTGAGGTCCTGGGCAGCAGGGAGGCCAGGGAGGTAATAGAGGAGCAGGCAGACTTTGACGACCACGTGAAGACAGCCAAAGCTCTCCTGAAGAGACCGAGACTGCTCGCAAAGCTCATAAGGATAAGCCCGAGCATAGTGCGCTACCTCGTTTGAATTCAGGGGTGATGGCATGGCGACGTGGAGAATGGGTCTGCAGGAGGAGTACCTCAGGGCGATAGCCGAGGGTAGAAAGAGGATTGAAGGCCGTTTATACGACGAGAAGAGGCAGGGGATAAGGCCCGGAGACACCATAATTTTTGAGAACAGGCTAATGGTCGTTGTAAAGGACGTGCGCATTTACTCGTCATTCAGGGAGATGCTCGAAAAGGAGGGCCTTGAGAACGTCCTCCCCGGAGTGAAAAGCGTTGAGGAGGGCGTTAGAGTATACAGGCGCTTTTACAGCGAAGAGAAGGAGAGAAAGTACGGAGTTGCTGCCATAGAGATTGAGCCTGTTGGATGGGTTGGGGAGAGTGAGTAGGTTGTAGTGCCATGATCAGACTCCAGGGCGTGAATACCATGAAACGATGCCCCCCTCGTTGCCTTCGTTGTCCTTCTTCTCCTATCGCCAGTTTCATCGGCTATCCACGACCCTTACATTGAAGAGTACCCGGCGAGAGCCATTCACTCCCACCCTGGGACGTTGGAGGAGAATCCGGCTGGGAGCACTTCAGGGAGAACGAGGGCTTTTATCTGAGTTGCTTGAAACTCATAGCCCTCGCCCGGAGCGGCTATCCAAGGAATTCCAGTGACTTTCAAGCGCTGGTCCGGGAGATAGAGTCAAAGCAGGGAAAGGATGGCTCGTTTCCTGCTATAATAACCGACGACTACCGGGAACAGGACTCGGAGTGGTTCTACTGGGAGCTCTCAAAAGCCGCGGGGACCGGGCTGGCGGTTTTAGCGCTTCTCGAGGCTGGAGAAAGCCCCAACTCGAAGGAAATAGAGAAAGCGGCCCAGTTCCTCCTGAGGAACGAAACCGAAAACCACTGGACGAGCGAGGTATACATCTATTGGGAGCAAACAGGTCTCCACGAAGTGAACTGGTCCTCCAGTCTCGTCGCGACCGCCTATTCAATAGCGGCCCTCAAACGGCTCGGCCACAACGTATCAAGGGAATGGGCGTGGCTGAGGAAGAGGCTAACCCCGGGGAGGCTTGTGGAGCCTTACATCAACAACTTCTTCACGGGCGTCATCTTCCCGATGCCCTACCGCGACATGAGGGCACCCTACGAGAGCGTGGTTCTGCCCCTGCTATTCCTGAGGGAGAAGAACATGACCGTCCCAAGGAAAACGCTCGATTTCATATCTTCCCTGCTCAAAGAAACGCAGCACTCAGGAAACGTGACGCTGAGGCTCGTTTTTGATGCCGTTACAAACTACACCGTGGAGGAGATGGTTCACACCGTAAACGGCTGGGAAACTGCTAAAACCTAGAAAGGACTCGGAAAGAACACCAGCATAGAACTCAACCCGGGCATTTCAGACAGGGGGGCAGGTTTGTAGTCATCTCCGGGGAACCGCTTCTTCTCAAAGAGTCGGGCTTTTTTAAGGGGGAATGAGGCTTTACCCAGAGCTTCCGGAGAACTACATAGAATTTGTAGGGGACTTCTACAGGGAGGGGAACGTTTTCCAGTTTAAAGATGGAAAAGACTACGCCGTGATCGAACCCCCGAACGCGGACGGCTCCTGGAACCACGACGTTTACTCGACTGCGATAGCGCTGACATGGCTCTACCTCGCCGGTGAGAATGGGAAAACAACCGGCAGAGCCCTAAAGTTCCTTGAGCTTGCAAGCCCCAGGGACGATATGAGCTTCGACGGCGATGCCTATGCGCTGATATCCCTGAGCCTGTACGGCGGAAGATGGGAGGAGAACAGGCCCGTTCCAGAGAGAAAAGAAAGTGAGAAGCCTCCTTTAAAACTCCCGGCGGTTTTTGTGGCCGGAGTTCTTACTGGAGTCCTCATGGGCATCCTAGCGGGAAGAAGAAGGTGAAGGAATCACAGATAGCGCTCCTTCACCCACATTATGAAGTAGTCAGGGTTCAGCTCCTCGCCGATGGCCTTCTTGAGGAGCTCCTTCGGCGGGTAGATGCTTCCCCAGCGGTGTATCTTCTCCCTGAGCCAGGCTTTAATCGGCTCGAACTCGGCCTTGGCTATCTTCTCCTCAAAGTCCGGGATGTCGCGCTTGATGTGGTAATAGTACTGGGCCGCGAGGAGCGTTCCTATACTGTACGTCGGGAAGTAGCCTATCGTTCCGTGCGCCCAGTGGATGTCCTGGAGGATTCCCTCCGAGTAGGTCTTCGGCCTTATGCCCAAAAGCCTCTCCATCTCCTCGTTCCAGAGCTCGG
>WAMH01000103.1 GCA_015522395.1 Thermococcus sp.
ATAGCTTTCCCTAAAGCCTGTAGAACAGATCAGCCCCCTTGAGCAGGGTGAAGGCCTCGTATCCAACGCCCCAGAGGTCGAGGAACTCCTTAAAACGGTAGGTGTTCTTTAAAGGAACCAGAACGACCCAGGCCCCAAGCTGGAGGGCGCCGAGCTCCTTCAGGATGCCGCCCTTTCCATCCCTGCCCCTGAGCGCGTACTGGAACCTCACGCGGTCTTTCCTTTCCATCCCGCGTAGCGTGAAGCGGAAGAGCGTGTATGCCTCCCCGTTCATCAGCTCGGCCAGCGGTTTCCCCCTGGTGAGCGAAAGCCCCTCTATGACGACCCCGAGCGAGGCTAAGTTGTTCGGGTCGAAGAGGTCTTCGAGGCCCATCGCCCTCACGTCCAGTCTCTTCCCGGGGAGAATCCCCTTCAATTCGGCCTTGAGTTCGAGCACGAGGGACCTGACTTCGACCGGATGCAGTCTCGCTTTCATGAGGATCATGATGTCAATGTCGTTAGGGGAAGGCTTTCCAATCACGGTGGAGCCGTAGAGGACCACGTCAAAGACCTCCCGATGGTTCCCGACGAATGCCCTGACGGCTTTCTCAAGGGCCTCAACGGAATCCTTATGAAGTGAGAAATCAGAGGGAAGAATAAACTCTGTGGACATCATTTCTCAGCACCTCCACCCAGCTCTTTTCAATTCGCTTCATACAGGAACTCCTGTAGTAGTTGAAGTGGAAGTCCACCACATCGTAAAGCTCTGGATACCTCTCCTCCAGTATCCTGAACCTCTCCGTGTGGTTCCGGGGTAGTCTGCCAGTATCCTTCAGAATAACGTAGTCGCACAGCGCCACTAAAGCCTTAAAGTAGAGGTTCATCGCCGAATTGTAATGACCCTTTGAAAAGAGTAGATCTGCGTCTTCCAGGTACTCCCTTGCGTTTTCCAACAACTCAGCAGGAGTCGTCATCTCCTCACCTCGTTGTCATGATAACGAAAAGGCAATATATAAAGCCTTTGGTTATCATGATAACCAATCTCCATGGACTTGGCTTTACTGTTATCATGGCAACACTCCGCTGCCCTTATAAATCCCTTCCCCAACCGAAACCGGTGGTGAGAATGGAGCTGTTTGAGGAAGTTGAAGCCGAGGCTTACGTTTACCCGACCGAGGACATCGAGAAGGTAAAGAGGGCGATGCTGAACTTGATTCCGGATCTTGAGTTTGAGGCCTTCGATAAGGGCGACTACATCATTTTAACCGGAAAGACGAAGAGCAGGAAAGCGTTGAGCAGGCTCTACGAGCTTTTCAGGGGGCAGGCAATCTTAGATACCGCGCGCTCCTTTTTGGAGGAGGGCTACTTTGGCGAGGAGATTATCATCAGGGTGAACAAGCAGGCCGCTTACGCAGGAGTGGTGAACTTCAACGAGGAGTCTCCGTTAGGCCCGATAACGATAGTGATCCGGACTAAAGACCCGCAAAAGCTCGTGAAGTGGCTCGCCCCGAGGACGAAGGACGGGGTTCCGATAGAATGAAGTCCCCCAGGTCGTAGACCAATAACCCCTCTTTTTTGAGTTCCTCTTTGTCCCATATTCCCCTCGCAACGATGCAGTAGCTTTTTTCCCAGTCTTCAAGGTTCACCAGCTGGGCTTTTCGTTTTAAGTCCTTCAAAATCCCTCTGATCTCTCTCCCGCTTAATTCCTTCCACTTAACCTCCACAAAGAGGGCCTTCCTCTCCCGCTCGCTGAGGGCAACCAAGTCAATCTCCTCGTTCCTGTGCCACCAGCGACCGATTCTGGAAAAACTGAAAGGAAGTTCTCCCCCCTTGTTGAGCCGAATCAAAAACTGCGTGGCTATTCCTTCGAAGACGAAGCCGAGGTAGCGGTTGAAGTTCTTCTCAAAGTTCCCGAGGGGTTCATCGAGCAGGCCAGGCTCTATCTCCTCTTTGAATGGATGAACGAAGGAGTAATAGAAGGCGAAGTAGTTATCAGCTATGGAATATCGGGCGTTCCTCCGCCTCGCCTTCTCCCTTACGCCCAGCGTTACCGGCGTTTCTCGCTTTACTATGCCGAGGTTCATGAGAACGCTCAGATAGCGCGAGAGCTTCGAGCCGTCCAGTTCGGTGACGCTCCTAAGCTCGCCGAAGGAGAGGTGACCGTAGCTTATTCCCTCTAAAATCGTGTTGTACACGCTGAGGTCTCGAAGCTCGTAGCGGAGCAGGAACTCGGCCTCGCTGTAGAGAAAGCCCCTCTCAAAGAACTCCCTCCTCACGTTTTCCTCCGGGGAGAGGGTAGAGTCAAAGCGGAGGAGGTATTCCGGAACACCTCCAACCACGCCATAGACTTTCACGAGATCTTCGGGGGAATAAGCCAGGAAGAACTCTCCAACGTGAAAGAACTCCAAAGGCTCGACTTTGAGGGAGAGGGTCCTCCTGCCATAGAGGGGACTCCCATAGCCTGCCAGCTCTTCCATCATGGACACACTGGAGCCACAGAGGACGACCGGCCCCTTGGGGCGGAAATCCACGTACTCCTGGAGCAGGCCGAGTATCCTGGGATAGTTCCTCGCCAAGATCTGGAACTCGTCGAATACCACGATGGTTCCCTCAGGAATCGACTCAAAGAACTCCTCAAAAGAGGCTATGGGCTTCCTCACGAACTCTTCGTTCCCAGTAAGCCGAAAGAGCTTAAAGCTAAGGGATTTTAGGGTTTCATGCAGTTCCTCTTCCTTGCAGAGGTGGTAGATGTGGGGGCGTCCCTTTATGGCTTCAACGAGGAGCCTGGTCTTCCCAACACGCCTCCGCCCGTAAACTATTACGAGGGCGTTTTTCCCAAAGGCATTCCTTAACCTTGAGAGTTCCTCCTTCCTGTCCACGAACTTCTGCATAATCATGAGTATATACTCGCGATTATGTTATTTAAATGTTTGGGCCAAGAAGAAGTGGCGGAATTCATGGGATTGAAAAAAGAAAAAGAAAAGCTCACTCCTTCCTCTTCTTCCTCCCCCAGCTCACCTGCGCCGTCATTATCCTTTCGCTGGAGAAGAGCCTCGCGGTGGCGTAGAGGGTAACGACTGCGATGATGGTGAGGTAGGTGAGGCTTATGAGCAGGGGCGTGTAGTTGCTCAGGAGGACGTAGCGGTAGTCGACGACCGGATGCGTAAAGGGTATCGCTAAGAGGAGGTACTTCACCGCGAGCGGGAGGTCGTTGATGTCGGTGTACATCAGCAGGAACGCTGGAAACGCCAGGGGGAGTATAGTGGCGCTGACCAGCGTCGTCGCGCTCTGCACGTCCTCGGCGAAGGTGGCCACTATCATGGCCAGACCCAGGGCAATGATTATCGTCAGGAAGACAATGAGGGCAAAAAGGAACGCGCCGGTAGGCGTAACCTCTAGTCCAAGATCTTCCAGGCTCACACCGCTCGAACCGAGGCCAAAGGAACCCATGTAGTACTTCATCC
>WAMH01000104.1 GCA_015522395.1 Thermococcus sp.
CCCTTGTTTATCCACGGCTTCTTTACATGTATCGCGAAGCCTGAATCGACAGCGGTAAGGTTCAACCCGAGCTCCTCTATGATCTCCCTCACCGCCTCAACCGGAACCTTCCGCGTTATCACGAGGCCTGCCTTCCTTTCCATCATCGAGTAGCTCAGCTCCGCCTCTGGAAAACGCTTTTTGATTTCACTCCATAGGATCCACTCCTCGTCCATGTCCGTCAGAAAAACGCGCTTCCTCATCGTCCCCTCGCCCTTCAGTGAGAGCGCTCCACCATCCTCAGCAATGACGGGGCCGCTGGTGCCTATGAAAACGGCAGCTGCCTCCGCAAAGGGAACCGAGTTTCCCGTGACGAGCATAACCGGGACGCCGAGGCTCTCGGCAAGCCTTATCGCCTTCAGGGCCTCTATGCTTATCCTCCTGTCGCGGTATGTGATAGTGCCGTCTATATCCAGTGATATTGCCTTTATTCGTCTCATTCTCTCACCCGGAAAAGAGGACGATGGGTCAGATATAAGACTTTCTGCCCATCAGTGATCCTTCATTATCTCCCTCAGAACGCTCGTGGCGTAGACGCCCTTCGGCAGGAAGAAGCGGAAGCACATGCCTTTCTCGGGGACGTAGCCGTAGGTCAGCCCGAGAGGCCTTATGAGGAGTTCCCTCCGACCACCGGCTTCGGCCATTGGCTTCGGCAGTTTTCTGAAGGTTTCGAGGCTCAGGCCTTCCTCCTCAAGGATTTTCTCCTCGAGTCTTCCGGGCAGTCCCTTCGCACGTCTCATGGCGAAGCCGAAGAGCGGACCAGAAACCATGGCTTGACTCTTCCTTATCTTTTCGTTAACGAAGTCCCTGGTTGTCTCTGTAACGCGGTAGGTTCTGTCACGGTAGGGGATGCCCCCCCTCACCTGAACGACTATATCGCCTACTAGGGCCTCGTTGAGGGGAAGCTCCTCCATTCTCTGGGAGAGATAGAGGTTGAAGAGGTAGCTCTGGTAGGCGTGGACGAAGATGCGCATTATCGGAAGCGGCAGGCTTAAGAAGGCCCGCCTCCAGCTCCCGGTTTTCCTGTAAGTGTAGAGCAACGTTCTTTCGTACCTCAGGAAGTGCGGGAACTCCTCCAGGGCCCTGTCCACGTCACCGGTCTCCCAGAAATGTCTTCTCGCCTCATCCCCTTCCATACCTCCCCCGTGGGCGCCGAGGAAGAGCCTCGCCGCCTCCTCAAAGTCGCCCTGCAGGAGCAGCTTTCCGATGAGGTGGTTTGTAACGCGCCTCTCTCCAAAGCGCTGGTAGCCAAAGTAGTTTGGAAAGCCGCCTTTCTCGTGGAGTTCCCTCACTATTGCCCGAGTTCTTTCAAATACCCCCTCATCAACGTCCCTAACTATTATCCGGAAGCGGTTGCCGAGGAGGTGGCCGAGCTTGATGAACCTCCCATATGAGACGAACTTCAACTCAACGTCCCTTATTTGAACGCCTGCAACCTTCTCCTTCGCTTGGGAAGGCACACTTATGTACTGGTAAGTTATGGCTTTTCGGTCCTTTGTCCCGGCGAAGCCTATATCTCTGTGGCTTATTCCGGCGCGCTTGGCTACCTCTTTGATGGCACTCACCGTGTCCCAGTTCCGCTTTTTGAGGATAAAAACCGCGTGCTTTCTCCCCTCGAAGATGGAAGGTAAAGGATCCTCCATGACCACGAAGTCCTCGGGTTTAACCTTTATCCTTCCGCCTATCCCGGGCTTTTCGCTCAGATAATCAAAATGGGAGAAGAACTCGCGGTAGTCCATGCCTCACACCAGCTTCAGATGTCCGGTAACTCTATCAACGAGCTCCTCCGGGGCGGGACCAACGGCCAGAACCGTAATCGTTCCGGGTGGAATCTCGGTTAAGCCGGCATCCCTTATGAGAGCAGTCGGAAGTCCGAGCCTCTCTGATTTCTCCTTCAGCTGGAAGAGTTCCTCAAGGTTCTCGGCCTTTACAACAACTTTCTTCTGTCCCTCGTTGAACCAGGCCTTAAACCACTCCGGCTTCTCCTTCTGGGCCTTGAGTGCCGCTGTAACCGCCCCGTGTGCTACCTGAACCGCAAACTTGCCCCTGCTGAGCTTTAAGTCCTTCCGCGAAACGATGACCTGCTTGTACTTGAACATCTCACATCCCGGAAGAAGTTTGGGGGGATGCTTATAAATTTAAAGTCGGAGAAGTGAAAAAAGCGAAAGGCTCAGAGCTCGACTATCTCAGAACCCTCCCCGGACTCTTCAGTGTTCTTCTTCGGCAGTCCACCGGGCCTGCGCTGCTTCCTTCTCTCGAGCTTCTCCCTGAGGGTTTCAGCGTCGTTCCAGTACTTGTAGGCAACGCCCGCGAGGACTATCGAGATCAGGATGAAGAGTATCGCGAGTGGCTCCCAGGGGTTGCTCTTCTTCTCCTTGGGGAGGTACTGAAGGGAGATGTTGGCGAGTTCGCTGGCGAGCGGTTTAGGATTCTTCATCCCGGCGAGGGTCTTGTTGACGTACGCAGGAAGCTGATCAGGCGTTGGCCAGACCTCCACCTTCTTCACTATGACCTCGGGCGGAATACTGTTGATGGTGACGAGGTTCCCCAGCTGAAGAGCGTGCTTTCCTCCAAGCGGGTCGAGGTAGACGAGGGTGGCCCTTACGTTGGTCAGGTTCTCCTTCAGAATCTTCAGGTCAACCTGGAGCGTTTTCGTCTCCCCGGCCCTCACGGTTCCAATCTTCACGACGGAGGGTCCGTCAACGCTCTGGGGAAGAGAGAGGATCAGCGTGGCGTTCTTGATGAACTCGTAGTCAGGGTTGCCCTTGGCGGCACTTACGGAGAACTTCACCTTAACGGTGTCGTTGACCTTCGCCGTGACGTAGTTGCTCCAGGTGCCGTTGTAGGCAAGGGCGTTGACGCTTAGGACAGGCAGGGCGTAGACCTTAATGCCCCCGAGCTGAGGCGAATAGACGATCCTCTTCTGGCCCGTCTCGAGGCTCTTGTCGTCGTAGAACGTCACAACGGCGCGCCCTATGTTGAACTCACCAACCTTGGTGGGCTTGAGAACGTATATAAGAGCCGGCATGCTGGTGAAGGCCGGGAAATTCTTGAGGGTCCAGACCTTGGTCATACTCACCAGCTGGAACCCGCTCGGAATCGGCGCCGCAACGTTGACGTCGTAGGCGTCCCCGCGCCCGAGGTTCCGGACGTTTATCGTAACGACGAGGTTATCGTTTATCATAATCTCCCTGGGTATGGCGGTGATGTTAACAAGCAGGTTGGCGCGCCTGAGTATGGGTTTGACCTTCGCCCCCATGGGGGCGTAAACCCTGACAGTGGCGCGGCCGTGATCGGGATCGACGTTCTGAATGGAGAGCTTGATGGGCGTTCCAGGGACCAGCTTGGGAACGTCTCCAACGCCGAGGATGAGACTTCCAAGGCTCTGGTTGCCCTTGAAGACCTCCGCCTTAACGCCTATCGGCGTCACGGTCAGGAGGCTGACGTAGTAGGTGGTGGAGTTGACGATGACCGGGAGCTTCTCACCGGTGTAAAGAAGGCCGTCGTAAACGAGAACCGTCTCCTCCGGGGTCTCTGGCTGGGTCGTATTCTCCTTGGTGATTATTTTGAAGGCCGTTGAGGCGACCTTGGGGACGTAGATATCAACAACGGCCGATTTTCCACTCGTAACGTTCAGAAGCCTGACGTAGAGGTAATTCGAGTAGTAGTGCTCGGAATCGAGTTTGTAGGCCACTCCCGCACCGGCGCCCTTGCTGACGACTAGGGTCTGGGTGGTGCCATAGGGCATGGTGACCTCGAAGGTGGCCTGATCGCTCGATGCCGAGGTGAGCTTCACCTTTATCTGCGGAAAACCCTCCGGTAGGGTCACGGTTTCTCCAACGGTGAGCTCCCTGTTGGACATGATCCTCTGAAGGGGCGAGGATATACCGAGGAGTATTGCCTTCGTGTTGTGCCCGACCCACTTGTAGACGCTGATGTTGAGGTAGACGTTGCTGGCGGAGGGATAAGCCCAGTGCTCGCCGTCCTTGAAGAGGTGACTCAGCGTTCCCTCGGGTCCCTTCACGGTGACGAAGAACTCCGTGAGGTTGAAGTTCGTGTCAACGAACTCTATCTGGAAGGGCCCGAGTTCAACCTTGTCACCAAGGTTCAGGGTTATCGAGCCAGTTATGCTCGCGTCGGGAAGAGCGCTGGCCGATTCCACTGGACGAACCATTGGCGTGATCGACAGAACCATCAAACCCAGCAGGATTAAAGCAATGGCCTTTCTCATGCCTTCAGCCTCCAAGGGTGATTAACTAATACAAAGGGGAAGGAAAGGTATAAAGGCGTTACGGTGTGAGCCTTCTCCTGTCCCTCGGGAAGAGTATGACCTCCCTGATGTTGGGAAGGTCAAGCATCTGCTTTATCAGCCTCTCAGCCCCAAGGCCAAAGCCGCCGTGCGGCGGCATGCCGTAGCGGAAGGCCCTGAGGTAGAACTCGAAGTTGGCTGGATTAAGTCCCTTCTCCTTTATCTGCTCGACGAGGATATCAACGCGGTGCTCCCTCTGGCCGCCGGAGGTTATCTCCACACCGCGGTACTCGAGGTCGAAAGCGCGACAGACTTCAGGCCTGTCGTCGTACTTCATTATGTAGAAGGGTTTGGCCTCACTCGGGTACTGATAGAGGAAGTAGAGCGGCGCGTTCTCGTTCTCCATCATGTACTTCCCGAGGAGCTTTTCTCCCTCGGTGTCTATGTCCTCCCCCCACTCCATCTTTTTGCCGAGGTCGGACAGGATTTCAAGGGCTTCCTCATAGCTCAGCCTCGGGGAGGGCAGCTTAGGCTCCTCAAGCTCGAAGTTAAGGGTTTCAAGCTCCCGAGCGTTGTGCTCGCGGACGTAGTTGATTGCATGAGAAACAAGCCTCTCGAGGATGTTCATTACCTCCTTCTCGTTCTCAATGAAGGCCATCTCCGCGTCGATACTCCAGGCCTCGTTTAAATGCCTGGTCGTGTTGTGCTCCTCTGCCCTGAAAATCGGCGCTATCTCATAGACCCTGTCCAGCCC
>WAMH01000105.1 GCA_015522395.1 Thermococcus sp.
AAGTCGTTCTTCCACTTCGAGCGCTCGTCGATGCGCGGGAATATGTAGAATGCTCCCTGCGGCTTCTGGGCGCTTATGCCGGGGATCTCCTGAACGCGTTTGTAAACGTAGTCCCTTCTCTCGCGGAGCTTTTTCATGTACTTCTCAAGGTAGTCCATCGGACCCGTTAAACCGGCTATGGCCGCGAACTGCGTTGGGGTGCTCGGGCAGATCCTTATGCGCATGAGCTTGTCTATCGCTTCCCTAACCTCAGAGAGCCTGTTCTCTGGATCCACGTAGTAGAAGTATCCGAGACGCCAGCCGGTGGCGAAGTAAACCTTCGAGAGGCCGTTCATAACTATGACCGGAACGTCCTTGGTGAGCGAGCCGGGTGAGACGTGCTTTCCCTCGTATGTCATGAGGTCGTATATCTCGTCGCTTATGACGGGGATGTCGTACTCTCCGGCGAGGTCGAGGATTTCTTTGACCGTCTTCTTCTCGTAGAGCGCTCCGGTCGGGTTGTTGGGGTTTATAAGGGCTATCGCCTTCGTCCTCTCGTCGATCAGCTTCCTCATGTCGTCGATATCCGGCTGCCAGCCGTTCTCCTCAACGGTTAGATACTCCCGGGGATCGGCCTCGTAGAACTTAACTAGACCGACGTAAGGGGGATAGCTCGGACTCGGAACTAGTATGTTGTCGCCCGGGTCGAGGACGCCACCGAAAATTAGCTGGAGGGCTTCCGTGACGGCGGCAGTAACGCGGACGTCGTCAGCTGTTATGTTGACACCGTTTTTCCTCTTCTCGCGCTGGACAACGGCTTCCCTCATCTCCGGAAGGCCCTCGCTCGGCCCGTAGTAGTTGTGGCCCTCCCTTATGGCGCGACAGTAGGCTTCCTGCATGTGCTCCGGAGGCTGGAAGTCGTACTTGCCCGGGTCACCTATGTTGAGTCTTATAACCTTAACACCTTTCTTCTCAAGCTCCCTCGCGGGGAGAACAACGTCCCTTATCGCGTACCTGATGGCCATAGCCTTCTTTGATGGACTTATCATTGGAATCACCGTTTGAATGGTGAGAGGTTCATCATAAAAAACCTTCGCCCGCACATTTAAAAGGCACCTGGCAGAAGGGAAATGGGGCGATGACGATTAGCAAGCAAACTGAAGGCTCACGGATGATGACGTGAACACCCTCCGAGCCCCTCGATAGCTTTATTAGCCTTATGAGCGATCTCGATGCATGAACATATTCATCCCACTGCTTGTCGGGATTCTCATCGGCTATCTGTTCAGGACACGTGACATGAGAGTGGATCTGGATGTCCCTATGAGCGCTGTGCTTCTGCTCATGATATTCTTCCTCGGCGTTAAAGTCGGGAAGGTCAGTGTGAGTACAGGCTGGCTCCTCGGTTCTTCCATCGTCTTCGCGGTCCTCACAATAATTGGCAGCGTTGGGGTGGCGCTTTTTCTGGGGGTGAGGCGATGAGGTTTGTTCTCTACGTTCTGGCGGCGCTCCTGCTTGGTATGACGATTGGCCACTTCTACGCCCCCGACTTTGGAAACCTCTACGAGTTAATGCTCTACGCCCTCATCTTCATCATAGGGATCGACTTGGGGATGAACTTCCGGGCATCGGAGCTTAGAAAACTCGGGAAGAGTGCGCTTTTCCTGCCCGCGGGGACACTCGTTGGCTCGATGCTTGGAGGGCTCGTGGCGGCCCTTCTCCTTGGGATAAACCTCAGATGGGGTCTGGCCATCTCCGCCGGCTGTGGCTGGTACTCCCTAACTGGCCCCCTTATAGCACAGTATTCACCAGTTTACGGGGCGTTGGGTTTCCTATCAAACCTAACGCGGGAGCTTTTGACGGTTCTCCTTTACCCTTCACTCTCCCGTAGGATTCCCGCCGAGGTAGCCGTAACCATTGGGGGCGCGACGACGATGGACACCACCCTCGCGATCATGACGAAGTTTGGTGGAAGGGAGGTGGCTGTGATCGCGTTCGTCCACGGCTTCGTTCTAACGGCGGTGATACCCTTTTTGCTCCCCCTTATCCTCGGTCTTTGAAGGTTCATCCTTATCCCGTGGGGATGTTGAGTACTTCTTCATGAGGCCGTCCAGTATCGCCCTGTGCTGTTCCTCGTTTCTCTTTATTTCCTGGGCCAGTACTCTGACCACCGGGTGGAACGCCCTTTTGGACATCCTGTTGTAGAGTTCCTCCATCCCCCTTTCCATATCCAGGTACTTTTTGATGAACTCACCCATCTTGCCGTCGTCCTCGGGCAGGAGAACCTCGCTTGGGAAGTTGCGAAGGTACTCCTCGAGGACCTCCTCCGGCGGGACCCTTGCTCCGATCCTTCCGAAGCCGAGGGGCATCACTATGGTCGGAACGCCCGGTATAAGAGCTATCCCCGTGTTCTCCTCTTCGCCCTCAAACTCCCTCACCAGTTTTAGAGCCTCCTCGTAGGCCTTTTCGAGGGCCTCCATCAGGTGTCTGTGGAAGATGGTGTCCACCGTTATCCTCAGGACCAGGCTCCTCAGGTCTGAGTACTCAGGGTCCTTGAACTTTTTGAGGGCTTTTCTGTACTCTCTCCGCTTTCTTCTCTATTTCTCTGGCCTTTTTGACGTCCACTATCAGGCCTTCCATGTTATCACCTCCGGGAGGTTTTAATAACTCTTTGTTTTTAAAATATTTTGGTTCAAAGCGCGAAAACTTTTTTAAAGCCTCCCGGCTACGGAGACCGAAGGCACTGTCATGCCTCACGGCTCGGGGGTATCCGAAGCGCGAGTAGGAGCCTACCGGGCCTCTCTCTGGAGGTGAGAGAATGAAGTACCCCAAGAAGATAAGGACCTACTGCCCCTACTGCAAGAAGCACACGATTCACAAGGTCGAGAAGGTCAAGAAGAGGCCGAGGAGCGAGCTTAGCCAGGGCCAGAGGCGCTTTAGAAGAATCATGAAGGGTTACCGCGGTTTTCCGAGGCCGAACCCGGCCGGAAGAGAAAAGCCGGTCAAGAAGCTCGACCTCCGCTTCCGCTGCACCGTCTGTGGCAGAGCCCACACAAGGGGACAGGGCTTCCGTGTTAAAAAGTTTGAGCTGGTGGAGGTGTGAAGTATGGCGCTCCCGAAGAACCTCATACCCATGCCGAGGAGCAGGTTCCTCCGCGTCAAGTGCATCGACTGCGGCAACGAGCAGATCGTCTTCAGCAACCCGTCAACCCCTGTCAGGTGCCTCGTCTGCGGCGCCACGCTGGTCGAGCCGACCGGCGGAAAGGGAATCGTCAAGGCCAAGATACTCGAGGTTCTCGAGTGAACCTCCCCTTCTTTTCGTTCTGCTAAACTTTAAATACCTCTTTTCGTATCCTAACCCGGCAGAGAAAATTTTGAGGTGGTTGTAATGCCGAGGAAAGCCAAAGAGTACCCCGAAGAGGGAGAGTTTGTGGTCGCTACCGTTAAGAACATTCACAATTACGGTGCATTCCTCAAGCTCGACGAATACCCGGGCAAAGAGGGCTTCATGCACATAAGCGAGGTCGCCTCGAGCTGGGTGAAGAACATAAGGGACTACATTAAGGAGGGCCAGAAGATAGTCGCCAAAGTGATACGCGTAGACCCGAGCAAGGGGCACATCGACCTGAGCCTCAAGCG
>WAMH01000106.1 GCA_015522395.1 Thermococcus sp.
ATCGTAGAGCCTGTGGGCCGGTGTAGGCCTGTTGGGGTCGGCCCTGACGACCTTGTTCTGGAGGCTCTTACCGTAGCTGAAGTACATGCCCAGATAGATGGCAGCAGCCAGCAAAATGGCCACAGCGGAGTTCATTATTGCACCTCCATTAAATTTTGCACATTAATGTCCACTTTCGATACTTAAATGCCTTTCGGTGAAAAACCGAGGAAAATTCGGTTTCGAACTTAAGCTCGAAAAAAGACCGTTGAGTTCTACATCAAAACGCTAAAAACCGAACGGAAAATAAAAGAAGGTTATAAAGCGCTTCATTCAAGTTCGATTAGTGGTTGTCCTGTGTCGACGGTGTCGCCTTCTTTCACGAGAATCTTCTTCACTACTCCGTCCTTTGGCGCTGGGATCTCGTTCTCCATCTTCATTGCTTCTAAAACAACCAGTCCCTGACCGGTTTTAACCTGCTCGCCCTCTTTGACCAGAATCCTCAAAATCTTGCCCGGCATCGGTGAAGTGACAACACCCTCACCAGCCGGGACAGGTGCCGCTGGAGCGGCGGGAGCAACCGGAGCCGCTGGAGCACTCGGGGCGGCAGTCTGAACCGGGGTCGAAGCCTGAACGGGCGCGCTTAAAGCCCCGACGTCGATTCCAAGTCCCTTGGCCTCAACTGTGTACTCCCTGTCTTCGAAGCTTACCCTGAACCTTCCCCCCGGGAGTTCTTCAACCTCAACCTCGTACTCAACACCATCAACGATGACCTTGACCTTTGCCATCTTCACCACTTCCCCAACTCATGGTTGAAATCCTCACTATCTTCCATCTGACTCTGGAGGCCGTAGAGGCGCCACGAATCGGAAACCTTCCTCCTGAAGGGCAGGGGCCTGAGCTGGCTTGCCTTCTCGGCGGTGTAAGCCAAAACCGCCGCGGTTATAACCGCCAGATCCCTTGGGGGTATCTCCGGCTTCTCCTCTTTCGCCTCGGCTTTGGGGGCCGGAGCTGGAGCCTGTAAAGAGGCACCCCGTGCCTCCTTCTCCACAAGCCTCCTTTCAGTCCACCCCACCGCGTAGAGGACCACCGCGAGTATGGCCAGCACCAGGAAGACTATGGTAACACCCAGCACCGTCAAATCAAGCCCCTCTATGAACTCCGCCATAGTCGTCATGCTAACACCTCACAGCGGTATGTTGCCGTGCTTCCTCGGCGGAAGCTTGACGCGCTTGCTCTCGAGGGCTTCGAGCGACATGATTATCTTCGCCCTCGTTTCAGCCGGATCGATGACGTCGTCGATGTAGCCCCTCGAGGCTGCAACGTAGGGGTTGGCGAACTTCTCGCGGTACTCGGCTATCTTCTGCTGGCGAACCTCCTCCGGGTTCTCCGCTTGGGCTATCTCCTTCCTGAATATGATGTTTGCAGCGCCCTCAGGCCCCATGACCGCTATCTCCGCGGTGGGCCATGCAAACACGAAGTCCGCTCCGAGGTGCTTGCTTCCCATCGCGAGGTAGGCTCCACCGTAGGCCTTCCTCAGCACGACCGTGACCATCGGGACCGTGGCTTCCGCGTAGGCGTAGAGTATCTTGGCGCCATGCCTGATGATCCCCCCGTATTCCTGCTGGGTGCCCGGTAGATAGCCAGGAACGTCGACGAGCGTAACTACCGGGATGTTGAAGGCGTCACATGTTCTGACGAAGCGCGCTATCTTGTCCGAACTGTCGATATCGAGGACTCCAGCCAGGTGTATGGGGTTGTTGGCGACTATTCCAACGGTCCCCCCGTTCATCCTGGCAAAGCCCACAACCGCGTTGGGAGCGAAGTAAGGCAGAATCTCGAGGAAGTCCGGGTTGCCGTTCTCGTCCCTGTCAACGATCTCGTAGATGACCTGTCTCACGTCGTAGCCCTTGTTCGGATCGTCCGGGACTATCGAGTAGAGGTTCTCGGTCTTCCTGAAGGGCAGGTCGTTCGTCTTAACCCTCGGCGGCTTCTCCATGTTGTTTGACGGAAGGTAACTGACGAGTCTCCTTATGAGTGCCAGAACCTCCTCGTCGCTCTTCCCTATGAGGTGTGCCTGTCCCGCCCTCTGGGCGTGAACCATCGCTCCACCGAGCTGTATCGGTGTAACTTCAACGCCCGTAACAGCTTTAACGACCTGCGGGCCGGTGATGAACATGAAGCTCGCCGGATTGTCGACCATAAGGATGAAGTCACCGATGGCAGGGCTGTAAACCGCTCCGCCGGCGCAGGGACCCATAATTGCCGTGATCTGCGGGACGACGCCGCTCAGAAGGGTGTTCATCTTGAAGATGTCGCCGTAGCCCTTGAGCGAGTCAACACCCTCCTGAATCCTGGCTCCTCCAGAGTCGTTGAGGCCTATAACAGGCGCTCCTGCCTCCAGAGCAAGCTCCATGACGCGCTTTATCTTCGCCGCGTGCATTTCACCGAGCGAGCCGCCCATGACGGTGAAGTCCTGGGCATAGACGAAGACAAGCCTTCCGTCAATGGTTCCGTAGCCGGTTATGACGCCGTCGGCTGGAAGCTCCTTCTTGTCCATTCCGAACTCCGTTCCGCGGTGTTTGACGAACATTCCTATCTCGACGAAGCTTCCTGGGTCGAGAAGCTTCTCAATTCTCTCTCGCGCGGTGAGCTTTCCCTTGGCGTGTTGCTTTTCAACGGCCTTTTCGCCGCCCATCTCCAGAATTTTCTTCTTCCTCTCATACAGTTCGTTGACTTTCTCCTCCATGCTCATGAGAACTCCCCCTAACGGAGTGGTGCCTGGCACTTGTAGTTTGTAAAGTTTAAAAGGGTTTTCAACCTTTAGAATTCCCTAACGGATAAAACGTCCAGCGGGGGAAGAGAAAAAGGAAATCCGTGAAAAGGGGTCAGATATATTGTATAGGCGTTTCCGCACCGCAGGCCTCGCACTTGAGGAAGTGGAAGCGGCCCTTCTTGATGATCTTCGTGTCCGGCGAACCGCAGACAGGGCAGATGACGAACTCCTTGAGGTACTTCTTGAGCTTGTTGGCTATGAGATATGGCGTAAAGCGTCCCTGGAGTATGACGCGCCTTCCCTCGAGCGTTCCCGCTGTTCCAAGTTCCCTCAGCAGGAACTTGAGGAGGTGGTTCGGGTCGCGGTTCATGGCCTCGGCTATGTCCATGAAGTTCTCGATTATCGTCCTGTTGCCGGCTATAGTAACCTGTGCCGCGGGAACCTCAAAACGTGAGTGGTGATGCTTGACGTTCTCGGGAAGCTCATCGTAGGCCTTCTCGAGCAGACCCTCGAAATCATAAAAGTCAATCTTCTTCTCGCTCATGCTCTCACCTCCATCCTACCTCTCACGCCCCGTTTATAACCTTTTGGCGTGGAGGGGAGGGTGGAAAAGGGCCATCAGAGAACCCTGTAGAAGCCCGCCCTCGGCTCGTAGATTCTCGCGTCCCTCTTCAGGTCGTTCAGCAGCTTCCTAATGTCGTTCTCCGTGCCTATCCCAGCCTGCTTGGCCGCCTCGATGACCCTGTCCTCCGGCGCACCGAACTCGCCCTCGCTCTCAAGGTTCTTGATGATGTCGATGAGCCTGTCGATCTTGTTTATCTTCCTCGAGCTTTTACCGACCTCAAGGATCGATATGTCGAGCGTTCCCTCCTCGTCCGTGGCAATGGTCCTTATCATCTCCTCGATTATCTGGATCGCAGCCCTCGCATCCTCTCTCGTAACCGTCTCGCTCAGGCGCATCCTCGCGTGAGCCTCGCTGAGACGGATAAGGGCCTCGAGCTGTCTAGCGGTAACTGGAATCGGTTGAACGCCTTCATCCTCTCCCGAGCGCTTGAACCCCTTTCTCATTCTTACATAATAGCGCTTTATCTCGTCCATGGCTTCCCTGCTTAAGACGGGATGGACGTTCTTCCTCGCGTAGGCTATGTACTTCTTGAGCAGGTCGTAGGGTATCTTCGGCGTCACCGCCTCGGCCTCTCCCCTGCGGACCTTGAGGATGTGCTCCGCTATCTGGGAATCCACTTTCTCGTCCGGTTCGTCGAGAAGGAGGAAGATCAGGTCGAAACGGCTTAGCAAGGTGGGCGGAAGGTCGAGCTGCTCTGGAAGAGACTTGTGCCTGTTGAAGCGCCCGTACTTCGGGTTTGCGGCCGCTATGACGGTCGTTCTCGAGTTTAGGGTTGCCGTGATGCCTGCCTTGGAGATGCTGATGCTGTTGTGAAGGACAAGCCCGTGGGAGACGAAGAGGTGATGAGGTTCGATTGTAACGTCGTAGACCCACTCCCAGCGGTCGTTGGTTATCTCTTCAACCTCCACCACGCGGAGGAAGCGGACGTTGCCCTTGGCGAATGCCTTTACCTCCTCCAGCTTCTTTTCCACTTCATTCAACCTTTTCTCGGCGAGTTTCATGAACGCCCTAACGGTCTCCTCATGCCTCTTCTTCAGCCTGTACAATGTGGTGGAATACGGCCTACTAAGCCTCTTCGATAGTTCCTTGACAGTTACGAATCTCTTCAAGCCATCAACGTCCCCGCGTTCGAGGGATGCTTTAATCTCCTTGAGCCTTTTCTCCGCCCTCTCAAGTAGCTCGAGGACTGTTTCCCTATGGACGTTCTGGTTCTCCTTAATGTTGCTCGTCAGCCTTCCGTCGTTGACGTGTAGGGTGTTGAGGGCTTCCCTGAGTTCTCTTGCTATCTCCACGGGAAGGACGTCGCGGTAGTTGCGTTTTCTCTTTGAAGTCTCCACGAGTGCCCTTATCTTTTCAATCCTCGGATCATCAGCCACGATCTCGGCAAACCTTTCCATGTCCGTCGTCCCGCTCACTATGACCTTGTAGTACTCCTTACCTTTCCGCTTCTCCTCGAAGACGTAGGAGTACACTCCAAGGCTCAGGAGGATATCCTGAAGGTCTTCGGCCATCCTCTTCGAGGAAGTCGTCAGCCCGACCCGGTATTTATCGACGAAGCCATCCCCTTTGAAGAAGGCGTTGAGGAAAGCCCTCTTGGCGTTATCGCTGGCTCCCAGTATCCTGACCGGCACCCTCTTCCTCCTTGCGGGTCTCTCACCTCCCTTCTCTGGGAACGCCTCGGGGAATTCCCTCTTAAGCCGCTCATAGAACTCTTTAGAGATGACGCGGATAGTGTAGAGCCTCCTCTCCCCGGCTCTCTCGCGTATATGGACGTTGTACTTGAGGCCAAGCTTTCTGAGGAGGGCTTTGAACTCCTCGACGAGCTTTTCGCCAGTATTGGTGAAGCCGACCTCGTAGTAACCGTTTGAAGGATTAACGTAGGGGAACCCCTCCGAAAGGAGGAAGCCGAGAAGTTTAGCAGTCTCTTCACTGACATCTTCATTTTCAGTTGGTGGATACCTCCTAACCGCCACCGCGAGGTCGTCCTTGGAGACCTTCTCCGCGGGCTTCTCGACTATTTCTCCCTTCTCCCAGACGAGTACGGGGTGCTCTGGAGTTACCGTTATCTCCCTGCCGTTCGAGAACCTTATGCGTATGAACCTCTCCGGTGCTTTATGCCTGCTCACGCGGTCTGCTTTGACCTTCACGATCTCCTTCCTCTCAAGGTCATAGGCGAGGAGTTCTATGCTGTCAACGGGCAGTATCTCGGTGTTTCTGCCGAGAATTACCTTATCGCGGTTCTTCTCGATGAGTTCGTCTATCAGCTCGCCGATCTTGACCTTCCTGCCGTCGGCGAGCATTATTTCGAAATCGTGGTGGTAGCTCTGCTGCTCCAGCGCTTCATGTATGGCGCTCCTATCGCGGTCGCTCATCTTGTCGAACTCGTCTATGCAGTTGTGAACGATTATCCCCTCGGCGACAAAGTTGTGCTCTCCCGGGACGTAGAGGTCGTAGACGTAACCATCGTAGGGAATCTTTTCGATTGAGACTATTTCATCGAGGAAGTAGTCCCTGGTTGAGAGAATTTCGAGTTTTGTCCTGAGGGGTGCATCAAGGAGGTGGCCTATTCTTTCGAGGATTTTTCTTACCTGCCCCCTGCTCGGGGGATATTTCCCTTTTGCATATGCGTAAACGGTGCTCCAGAGCCCCTCCTTCTGAAGAACCGTCGAGGGAATCTTCTCTATTATCTCCCTGGCCGCTCTCTTAACGGGTTCTGAGGGCAGTTTGTCGCTCGCAGGGGAGACGATGTGTTTGCGGTCTGGAATGTCCCTGACCTTAACACTGTAGTTCTCAACAGCCTTCAGGAGGTTGGCAACGTCTTCTCTGCCCGTTATCCTTATCCTGTTGACGCCCTTACCCGGGACTACCTTTGCGTACACGTCAAACCGTCTCAGGAGCATCGCGAACGCCCTGTCTTTCTCAACGTCGTTGGAGAGCAGGAACTCCACGTGAACGACGTCCCCCTTGGAGCTGTGCTTTATTGAAACGCAGCCGTCTGAGTCCAGTGCTCCAGCTACAAATCCCTTTAGGGCCTCGCCATCGAGCAGGAATGCGTTCCTAAGGCCGTCTCCAGTTATGTAGTCAAAGAGGTACGCAATAAGCGGTGAGCTTACGTGGAAGGTTATAGATTCGCTTTCCACCTCGTTGCCAGCGACCTTACTCTTAGTCTTGCGCTGGTATTCCCTTAGCTCGTCCCCATAAAACGCCCTGAAAGCCCCCCTGATTTTTTCTATCTGCTTATTGTGGACTTTTGACTGGACGATCCTTACGTGCACCCTGCTTCCGTTCCTTATTATCCATCCGTCCCCGTACAAGAAGCCGAGGAAGTAGGCAAGCTCTGGGGTGATATACGCGACCTTCAGCCTCTCGCGTCTGTACTTGGGACCGTAAGTTAAGGGTCTCCTCTTCCATTCCTCGTAGATGCCAAAATCCTTCAGTATCCTCCTGAATACCCCCACTTTGATGGAGCTTTTGCCTGAGAGGAAGTCCTTGGATATGCCGTACTCCCTGTTGAATTCCGAGAGGGTTCTGAACCTCCTCAGGACTTCCGCTTTCAGTTCCTCTTTTTCCTCTCTGCTGAGCTTAACCCTCCACTCCTCTGGCAGAATGTCGAGTATGTAAACCCGCTCTTTAACCTTGGGGAGTTTGAGCGGGGCAACAATTCTGTCACCAACCCCGAATTTTTCCGCCTCCTTCCACTCCAAGGTTTGACCATCAATTAGCAGGTGGTCTGGAGTTAGTGTTACTTCATTGCCAGAGCGGAATTTCAGCCTGAGTAGCTCGCCTTTCCAGGGCTTCCTGCGGATTACCGTGGCCTTTGATGTCTTTGTCTTCATGCTTCCGAGGTCGAGGGCTACAACGCTCATCTCCTTCTCTTGGATGTCCACGACTTGGCCGTCGGAGAGGGCTTTGTATGACTTGTTCAGCTCAAAAAGGTCTTCTATTCTCCGGTATTTGCCATCAATGAGGACCTTTGAGTCCGGGTGCAAGCAGGCGAATCCGCCGTCCGCTAAGACGAGAAC
>WAMH01000107.1 GCA_015522395.1 Thermococcus sp.
GCGGGAGATCAGCCGCTCGCTCGGCCCCGGAAGCAGTATCGTCGTCTGGGCTGAAACGGATTCGCTGAGGCTCGCTGGAGACGCGCTCGGGAAGAGGGGAAAACCCGCTGAAGTCGTCGGCAGGGAGGCGGCGGACGAACTTTTAGAGGCTCTGACAACCCGGGCGGCAGTTGATAAGTTCCTCAGCGACCAGCTGGTACCGTTTTTGGCGTTTGCCGGTGGAAAGATACGGGTCGCCGAGATAACCAACCATCTCGTCACCAACGTCTGGGTCGTGGAGAGGTTCTTCGGGAAGGTCTTTGAGGTTGAAGGTGAAATCGGAGGGCCGGGTGTTGTGAGGGTAGTGAGAGTGGTGGATGTCTGACGAAGGGGTTAAATACGCGGAAGTCAAAAACTACTTCAGGTGGGGCATGTCTATTCCAGAAGAAGTTGCCAGAGACATTGAACTCGCAGAGGAGGAGCTGTCTTCGGCCAAAATCCTTCTCCAGAACAGCAAACTCAGGGACGCGATTAGCCGCGCCTGTTACTCCATGTTCCACGCGGCGAAGGCTCTGCTTCTGATCCCACAAACATTCCGGCGTGATCAGGATGTTTGGCCTCCATTTTGTGGATGAAGGGTTCCTTGAGAGGGTTTATGCCAAGTATCTGGCTTCAGCCTTTACCCTCCGTTCCAAGGCGGATTATGATGTCTATTATAAACCCAGTGGGGAAGAAGCAGAGGCCGTTGTTGAGAACGTTGAGAGGTTTCTTGAGAGGATTACGACTGCTCTGGAGGAGCTGGGATATGGAAAAGAAAGCTCAGGCTCTTAATGAATTCCTGAGAGTCCTACGAGAGCGCTTTGGTGACTCAACAGAAGAGGTCATTCTCTTCGGTTCATACGCGAGAGGCGACTACGACGAAGAGAGCGACATTGGTGTGCTCATAGTGGGAGAGGTTAATTTCGACGAGCTTATGGACGTTGTAACGGACGTTCTCCTCAAATACGGCGAGTTAGTAAGTCTCATCGTTATCAAGCCCAAAGAGTCCAAAAGGAGGAAGGACAGCTTTATTAAAACGGTAATGAGCGAGGGAAAACCCATCTACTCCTCCACCTCGACCCCGTAAACCTTCCTCGGGTTATCCACGTGAATCTCGTACACGTCCTCCTCCGTGAAGATGCCATTCTGAAGGAAGGCCTTGGTTCTCCGCGGGACGGTCTTCGGCCCTAAAACGGCCCCGGGCCTTCTCCTGTCGTCTATGTAGTCCGTCTCCATCATGAACCTGTTGCCCTGCTTTATCGCTTCCTCGATGTTCTTCTTGCTCGCGATTATGCTCGGGAAAACGCCTACTTCCTCTGCCACCTTCACCAGCGGCGGTGAGAAGTGCTTGACGACCTTGTAGGGCTTTATCCCGACCTCCTTCACGTATTCACCAAGCTCCCTGAACTTCTCCTCGTCGAAGCTCTCGGTGTGGAGCTGGACGGCGCAGTCTGCTTCTTTGGCTAAGCTCATTCCGTACTTCATCAGCTCGATGCTTGCTTTCCAGATCTCGGGCGGAACCTCGTAGTGCGGCCTGCCTATCTCCCCTATCGCTACCGCTTTCCCCTCGAGGCAGAGTTTCTGGGCGTGTTCGAGGGCCTTCATAACCTCATTTTTGGCGTATTCAAGGCCCTTCTCCCTAGCGAGATAGTCGAACTCAGCTGGGTGGACACCTACCACAGCATAGGCCTTCACCGGCGTCTCCCTGTTTATCCTCTCGACGAGCTCGACGTGGAAGTCCATCGCATTGATGAAGTCCTCCGCTTTCAATCCCGGGAAGCCGTAATCATGGGCCGTCTTGTAGACAACCATCAGGTGCGTCCCTCCGGCCCTGTGGAACTGCTTGACAGCCTCAAGGAAGAGGCCCTTGAAGGGGTCAACATGGAAGTGGTCGTCGAGGATTATCATAGTTCTCACCCCTACGACTGGTACACCTCGAGGGACTCACCTGCGTTCACATTTAAAACCCCGTCGAGAACCAGCGCCACCTGGTCGCCCTCCACCGCAAAGTCCACCTTCCTGTTCTGGATGTGTATCTCCCTCACGACGGCGACCCCCCTTCCCTTGAGCTTGTATCCGGGATAGATAACCCCGTCAATGACCGTCCCCCCCAAGACCTGCTTTCCAAGCACCGAAGTGACGCCGGCGACCTTAAACTTCCCCACCGGCTCACGTGAGACGACCCCTGGGTCCCCCTTCCTTCTGAAAAAATCCCTTAGTCCCATGTTAACCACCAGCTGGCTCCTGCAGGAACTATAAGATTGCTACACCGGCGGGGTTTATAAGGGCTCCTTCGGCACAAAAAAGATTAAAGCAGCGCGGATATTCCGGGAACCCTCGGGAAGGGTTGAACCTCCGCTATGTGCTTCGCTCCGACAATGTAGCGGACGAGTCTCTCCATCCCAATCCCGGCTCCTGCGCTCGGTCTTAGAAGGCCGGCCCTGGCAACCTCGAGGTATGGCCTAAAAGCTTCCTCGCCCAGACCGGAGGAGCGTATCTTGGCGAGTATCTTTTCGTACTCCCACTCCCTCTCTCCCCCGCTGGAAACCTCACCGTAGCCCTCCGGGAGATAGAGGTCGTAGTTCCTCCAGATTCCGTCAACTTCCCTGTCGTAGAACTCCCTTGGAATCCCTGTTATCCAGAAGGGCTCTCCCAAAGCTCTGCTCGCTTCCTCCTCGCTTCCAAACTCCTCCCTGATTTCCTCGAGGGTGAACCTCCTGAAGGGCCTCCTCACCTTTGGCAGTTCCCTCTCAAAGGACTCCCAAACGACCGGTCTAAGCTCCCTGAAAAGGCCAGTGATTAGCTCCTCTATGAGGCCCATAACGTCGTCCATGCTCGCCCCAGTGATTTCTATGTCGAGCTGGGTGAACTCGTATGCGTGTCTGCCGTCGTCCGCTTCCCTTCCCTCAAGCCTTATGTTCGGCGAGAGGACAAAGAGCCTGTCAACTCCCATAGCTATTGCAATCTGCTTATGAAGTATCATGCTGTGGGTCAACCTAAGCCTTTCTCCGTAGACCTCCACTTCAGGTGGTCTCAGGGCTTCTCCCGCGGCAGGGTCCGGCCAGAGG
>WAMH01000108.1 GCA_015522395.1 Thermococcus sp.
AGTTCCTCGACAGGATAGGGAACGTTGACGGCGTCGTAGCGACGCACACGATGGTGGTCCTAAAGGTTCACAAGGAGACGACCGAGCTTCCTCTCTGACCGTTTCCGTCCAGAAAATGTTAAAAGTACCCTCTTTTTAATTTTCCTCTGAACGTTAGCACGGGGGTGCTGTTATGAAGGTGCTGCTTCTGAGCGCGGATGAGTTCGAGGACGTTGAGCTTATCTATCCGCTCCACCGGCTTAAAGAGGAGGGTCACGAGATCTACGTTGCGAGCTTCAAGCGCGGGAAGATAACGGGCAAGCACGGCTACAGCGTGGACATCGACCTGACCTTCGACGAAGCCGACCCCGACGAGTTCGACGCGCTGGTTTTGCCGGGAGGAAAGGCCCCCGAGAGGGTGAGGCTCAACGAGAAGGCGGTAGCCATAGCCAGGAAGTTCTTCGAGGACGGGAAGCCGGTAGCGAGCATCTGCCACGGACCGCAGATACTCATATCGGCAGGAGTTCTGAAGGGCAGGAGGGGAACCAGCGTGATAACCATCCGCGACGACGTGAGGAACGCCGGTGCCGAGTGGGTCGACGCCGAGGTAGTGGTCGACGGCAACTGGGTCAGTTCAAGGCATCCGGGAGATTTACACGCCTGGATGCGCGAGTTCGTGAAGCTGCTGTGCTGACGGGCGATGGTTTTTAAAGCCCCCTCCAAATCTCCACCGGTGAGAGGATGAGACGGAAGAAGGAGGAAGCACTGTTCCTGGGGGTTGTTTCAGCGGTCTCAGGGGAGTTTGGAATCGATCCAACGATAAGTAGGGTCATCTTCGCGGTCCTGCTGGCAATTTCGCCCCTAGCGATGAGCATCCTCTACTTCCTCCTGGCACTTCTCATACCGACGGAAGACTCACCTGAGGAACTTTCGGATCGCGTCTTTAGCCTGCTTGACGAAATTGCAAAATGGCTTGAGGGGGCACTCAACCCAAAGGATAAGAGGTTCTTAGGGGGTTTCCTCCTTCTCATAGGATTCTGTCTGCTCCTTGCCAACTGGCTCCCCCCGGGGATCATCCCCTTCGGGACCAGAACGGGCGGGCTCGTGATGATGCTCCTCGCGGTGATCCTCCCGGCTTCCAAGGGGGAAAGGCAAAATGAAGCGCTGGGAAGTGGTTAGAGCCTTCATCCTCGGCCCGCTCCTCGAGGCAACAACTCCAAAACCTGGAAACGTCAACCGCTATCGCGACTTCAATGACCTAACCTTTTACAACTTTCTCTTTGCCGATACAGCGGTCATCGGCGTCTACTACGAGGCCGTAAAGACCGCCGAACTGCTCAGGAAGGGGATTTTGGAGTTCAGCGAAGCAGGGATAGGAGAGCTGATAAAGCGCGCCGTCCAAGCATCGCGCGAGGCCCAAGATGCTAACCCCAACTTCGGGATCATAACGCTCTCAATCCCGCTCATCATGGGAATAATCCTGGGCAGGAACATGCTCGACGCGAGGGAGAAAGCAAAGCTGTTGATAGAGGAGTCAACGGTAAGGGACAGCATGGAGTTCTACCGCGCGATAAGGATTGCGAACCCCAAGGGAATCCCGAGCGGAGTGAAGTACGACGTTTACAGCGATGACTCCTTCAGGGAGCTTTTCCAGGACGGGATAAACCTCGCCCGGCTCGCCGAGATGAGCTGCGAACGGGAGCTTATCTTCTGCGAGTGGCTGAGCGGCTACGGGCTTAGCTACAGAGCCTTCGACAGGCTCTACGAGCTGGTAAAGGAACTCCCTCTTGAGGATGCCGTCGTGAGGGCTTTCATCGAGCTTTTAGCGGAGAAGGAGGACACACTGATAGCGCGGAAGGCCGAGGAGGAAGAGGCAAGGCTCGTCAAGGGAAAGGCAGGAGAGGTCCTCAAGGGCAGGCTCTCCGTAGGGGAGTTTGACACTTTCATGCGGGAGAAGGGCGATCTAAGAAACCCGGGCAGCTTGGCGGACATAATGGCGGTCTCCTTAAGCCTGCTCGTCCTCCGGGGTCTGAGAATGGGAATCAGAAACGGGAAAGCCTGGGGGATCATAGGACAACCTTAAACCTCTTCGCGCCGCCGGGGCCAAAGCCAAGCACCTTGCTGTCTATGACAACGGCGTCTTTCCCGAGTTCCTCAAGGACCCTCACCCTGAGGCCGGAAAGCTCTAAAACATCCTCGTCTCCGCCGAACTCCTCCCTCGCCTGCTCCTTGAGAAACTCGTAGGCTTCCTTTCCCATGAGAACGAGGTCCGGTTCAAAGCCATCGAGCTTAAGCTCGTTCGCCTTCTCCTCAACCGAACTCAGAATCCTTATGAGGTCACCGCGCATTTTGGACACCACTGAGAAATTTGGGTGAGTCTTTAAGGGTTTTGCGGGGGACCTCCATCCCACTTCCCGGAATAATCCCTTTCGATCACAACTTCAAAAACTTGGAGCCGTTAAGACGTGAAGTCATACCAAACCACTTTCAATTCTCCTAGAGTCTTATTGCAACGCGAAAACACAAAGAGCCTTAAGAACAGGGCAATAATCTACCTTTCAATTCTCCTAGAGTCTTATTGCAACCGGCAGGGGCATCGAAAAGAAAAGTTCGACGTGAGAGCTTTCAATTCTCCTAGAGTCTTATTGCAACAGGGCGGTTTTTCTCCCTGTTCGCCCAGCAAAGGATAAATAACGCTCCAATCTTATAAGCCTTTCCCAAAGGGGTCTTCAAAAAGACCCCTGAAGGCCCGGTTTGGGAATGTCCTGGAGATCGTTCTTTCAAACAAACTCCGTAGAAACCCGCTTTCTAGCGATGTGCACTTATGTTCGTGAGACTTCCCGAGGAACAGGACGGCTTTAAATATCCGGAATGGATCTTAAAAACCACGAATTGGCAAAAGAACGTGTTTGAACTGGGAAGATAGCGTTTATGGGCGTCTCCATCCCCAGCGCCATTCTTTGAAAAAATTTCGTCATGGAATTTGCTGAAATTGTCACGTTCCGTTTGATAGTAACAAAACGTTACTAAAGACTTCCAGGACCTTCCTGTGAGAGGGATACAAAAAGGCAGACCAAAGCATGGACACAATCCAAAAAGGAGGCATTTAAGAAGGGATCACAGGCCAAAAGCGCCTTTGATACCGTTTATCATCATCTGTATCGCCATGGCCGTCAGGATGAGGCCCATCATCCTCGTCATGACCTTGATTCCAACGCGGCCAAGGGCGTCCTGTATCCTGTGTGAGGAATGGAGGACCAGCCAGACGGTCGCTCCTATGGCCACGATGCTCGCCAGAACCGTGAGCTTATCCGCGAAGCCCGTGCTCTTCGTCATGTAGAGGATAACCGTCGTTATCGCCCCGGGTCCGGAGATGAGCGGAATCGCGAGGGGAATTATCGCCACCTCTTCGAGCGTGACCACCTCGTCGCTGAACTCCTCCGTCTCCTCCCTGCTTATCTTGACCGTCGATAGCTTTCCGGAGAGCATCTCCATTGCCATCTTGAAGAGCAGTATGCCACCCGCTATCGCAAAGGCATCGACACTGAAGCCGAAGAAGCGGAATATCCACTCGCCGATGAGCGCGAAGACCACCAGCGTGATGACCACCGAGAGGGCCGTTTTGGTGGCTATCTCCCACCGTTCTTTTCTGGAAAGGTCATGGGTAACGCTCAGGAAAACAGGCACGGCTCCGATAGGATTCGTTATCGCGAAGAGACCGCCGTAGAGGAGAACGAAGTACTTGAGGTACTCGATCACGGGACCACCAGTGGGGGAAGGGAAAGGGAGTTAAAAAGTTAATCCATCCCTCCGCTCCGGATTATCTCGTAGGAGTATGTAAGCTCCGCGCCGCTGAGCTTCACGTGCGCGCTGGCTGAGCAGTACTTATCCTGGCTCAGCTCTATGGCACGCCTCACCTTTTCCTCCTTAACTTTTCCCCGGATGACGTAGTGGAGGTGAACTTTTTCGTAGATCTTCGGGTGCTCCTCGCGCCTCTCACCGCTTATGCGGACCTCCAGACCCTCTATCGGCTCGCGCATCTTCTTTAGTATCATAACGACGTCGTAGGCGGTGCAACCAGCAACGCTCAGAAGGAGAAGCTTCATGGGGCTTATACCGCCCTCGCCAAGGATGACGGAGCAGCTGTCGCTCTCTATCTTCCCGATGAACTGATAATCCTTGAACCACTCGACCTTTCCCCTCACCTCTTCGCTCAAGGCAACCACCGGTTGGAATCGGGGAATGCATTTAAATGGGTTTCCCAAAGGGAGAACGGTTGGGAAGATGTATATACGGCCCTTTGACCCCTGGAAATCGAAGCTCTGCACGTGCCCCTTCAAGTACACGCTGAACGTCTATACCGGCTGCGACCACGCCTGCGTCTACTGCTATATCACAAGCTACATCCCGAACGCCTTTCGGGTAAGGAGCAAGGAGAACCTCCTGCCCAAGCTTGAGAGGGAACTCAGAAAGTTCGACAAACACTACATCATAGCGCTCTCCTACTCCTCGGACCCTTATCCAACGATCGAGCGCGAGCTTGGGATAACCCGAAAGGTGCTGGAGCTTTTCAGGAGGTATAACGTCAGATGCATGCTCCTCACGAAGTCGGATATATTTGAGCGCGACCTCGATATATTGAGCGAGCTTAAGTGCGCCGTCGGGGTAACGGTAACCACCGTCGACGGGAGGAAGGCGAAGCTGCTTGAACCAAATGCACCCTCGCCGAAGGCCAGAATCCGGGCTCTGAAGAGGGCGAAGGAAGCGGGGATTCCAGTTTACGCGCGCATCGACCCGATAATCCCATTCTACACCTGGGAGGACTTCGATGAGACGCTCAACGCTTTAAGCTTCGTGAGCCACATAACGGTCTCCACGCTAAAACTCCGGACGGATTCGAAGAAGAGGATGCTCGCCAAGTTTCCCGAACTTATGGAAAAGCTCTGGCCTCTCTACGAGGGGGGAGAACGGATAGGCGGCTACCACTACCTGCCCCGAGAGTTCAGACTCAAGATCATGAGGGAGGCAGAGAGAAAAATATTGGAGAAGGGAATCACGTTTGGTTCATGTCGGGAAGGCTATCGCTCGTTTCCAACGTGTGATGGCTCTCACCTGGTTCCGCCGTAGATTCCCCGCGCTCCTCTTTCCCAAGCGCCTCGCGAACCTGGGCCTCGATCTCAACGCGCATGAGTTCCTCGCGCTCCCGATGGTACTCAGCGGCGGCCTTAACAAGTGCCTCGTAGAGACGCCACATCTCGGGAAGGTACTCAGGTTGCCACTGAAC
>WAMH01000109.1 GCA_015522395.1 Thermococcus sp.
AACCTCAGGAAGTTCGCCAACTACGAGATAAGCAAGAACCGCGCAGCGGAGAGAGAACCGCCGCACGTCAGGCTCATGCTCGAGCACGAGCTCGTTGACTACGAACCCGGAAGCGACGCCGGAAACCTCCGCTACTACCCGAAGGGACGCCTGATAAAGGGCCTCCTTGAGCAGTACGTCACCGAGAAGGTGGTCGAGTACGGTGCGATGGAGGTCGAGACGCCGATCATGTACGACTTCGAGCACCCGGCGCTTGAGAAGTACCTGAACAGGTTCCCGGCGAGGCAGTACATAGTCAAGAGCGGCGACAAGAAGTTCTTCCTCCGCTTCGCGGCATGCTTCGGCCAGTTCCTCATAAAGAAGGACGCCACCATAAGCTACCGCAACCTACCGCTCAGGATGTACGAGCTTACCAGATACTCCTTCAGGCGCGAGAAGAGCGGCGAGCTTAGCGGTCTGAGAAGGCTCAGGGCCTTCACGATGCCCGATATGCACACGGTAGCTAAAGACCTCAAGCAGGCCATGGACGAGTTCAAAAAGCAGTACAAGCTCAGCATGGAGGTCCTTAAGGGAGTCGGCCTTACGCCGGATGACTACGAGGTCGCCATACGTTTTACCGAGGACTTCTGGAACGAGAACAGGGACTTCATAGTCGAGCTGGCGAAGATCATAGGCAAGCCCGTCCTCATCGAGATGTGGAAGCAGAGGTTCTTCTACTTCATCCTCAAGTTCGAGTTCAACTTCGTCGACAACCTCGACAAGGCTGCAGCTTTAAGCACCGTCCAGATCGACGTCGAGAACGCGGAGCGCTTCGGCATAACCTACTACGACGAGAACGGACAGGAGCGCTATCCGTTGATACTCCACTGCTCACCGAGCGGAGCGATTGAGCGCGTCATGTATGCAATCCTCGAGAAGCAGGCAAAACTGCAGGCCAAGGGAGTAAAGCCGAGCTTCCCTCTCTGGCTCAGCCCGATACAGGTTAGGGTTATACCCGTCAGCGACGAGGTCATGGACTACGCCCTCTACGTTGCAGGAAAGCTTGAAGGGGCGAAGATAAGGGTTGACGTTGACGACACTTCAGATAGACTCAACAAGAAGATAAGGAAGGCCGAGAAGGAGTGGGTGCCGTACATCATCGTCGTCGGCAGGAACGAGAAGGAGCAGAACACTGTCACCGTGAGGAGAAGGAGCGACGGAAGGCAGGTCGAGATGCAGCTCGAGGACCTCATCAGGGAGATAAAGGCCCAGACAGAGGGCTTCCCGTACAGGCCAAGACCTCTACCGCTCCTCCTCAGTAGGAGACCGAAGTTCAGGGGATGACTCAATCCTCTCAAGAGCCACCCTGCTTTTTCCCTTTTCCACCGTCAGGGAATAGATCGCTGGCTCAAAGTCCGCGTAGGGTGCCTTTATCAGATAGAGGAGCTCCTTTATGCGGTCCTCCCTTATCCACGACTTGGCCAGAAGAACGTAGTCGCTGAGGTTTGAAACCCAGGCCACAAAGCGCCTTGAAACCATATCCGAGTTCACGGGGATTACCAGAACGGAGTCCGGAAACTTAACGCTCTTCACCGCGACCGTCTGGTTGAGAAGCCTGAGTGTGCTCTCCTCTCCGAGCATCATGGCGGCCCCATCAAGGGTGTGTATTATCCGGAGCGTCTTTCCGGAGCGGAGCTTCTCCCTCAGTGGCCCGCAGTATATCATGTCTATTTTTGGGTTTATCGTCTCGGGCTCAACTTTGTCAAGATAGAAAACCCCGGGAAGTGTGTCCGGTATTTTTGCGTAACGGGAGCCAAAAACATCGATGATTGCCATTTTTCCAGCCTCAAGGGCCTTTCTGATGTCAAGTCCCACGCTCTTTCCCCTTCTCACAAAACTCCGCAGGGGGATGCTGTAGTTTGTAACTACGGCAAAACAACCGTTTTCCAGCGCCCTTCTGAGGAACAAAAATAGTATCTGCCAGGCCGAAGAATGTGCATCGTAAATAGCCGCTATCGTCGCGCCATCAACCGATTCCTTTCCCTTAAAGAGTTCGAAGAGATCTATCTTCCCCACATCAACCACCGGCTCCGGAGGTTATCTCCTCCAGAAACTCCCTCGCCTCCTCGCTGAACTCACTCATGGGAACCTCCTTTCCGTACTTGTCGTAGACCTTTCCATCCCTGAAGTTTATCTCGAAGATTTCATAGCGTTCCTCGCTCTTCTCGTGGTGATTTACCCCGTGCCCCTTAAGGTGCCTCTCCAGGCTTTCCACGTCCACGTACTTTCCGCAGACCTCGCACCTGTAGAACTGCCAGAAGGCGTAGTCCTGGCCGGCGAGCATGTTGTTCTTTATGTGGTTGATGAGCGCCCCGCATAGATACTCGTAGAGATCCTCCTGAAGGAGCCTTCCGCCGTTTTCCACAACTTTAAATCCACTCCAGACTATGTGGTCGTTTATGTCCGCTAAGGTTGCCTTGGCGTAACGGTAGGTGAGTATGAATGTCCCGTTGTGAACGAGAAAGACGTTCCTGTCGGGAACGGCTATTATCCTTATTCCCTCTGGCGTTTCTTCCTCCGCAAGCTTCTGGGCGTGCTCTTTGTCATCGGCAACGTCTACGATGACCCTCACGTTGCTCTTCTTGTGGGTTCCGATTATCCTGTCCCCGGTTATTTCCCAGTGGTAATCGTCGAGATACCTGACCTGCGCGTAGACCCTTTTAACCCTCGGACTCAGCTCGCTGTACTCCATCGCTCACCACCGCTGAGAAGTCGAAGCCAACGTTAATAAGCTTTCGCGAAAAACTTTAAAAGGGTCGTTCTGGCAGGAGAATGCCGCGATTGGAGAGGGCTACCTCCCAAAGCGCCTCTGCCTCTTCTGATACTCTCGGATGATTCTGAGGAAGTCTATCTTCCTGAACTCAGGGAAGTAAACATCAACGAAGAAAAGCTCGCTGTAGGCTATCTGATAGAGGAGGAAGTTGCTTATCCTCTCCTCCCCGCCGGTTCTTATCACGATGTCTGGGTCGGGCATGTTGGGGTAGTAGAGGTAGCGCTTTATCAGCTCCTCGTCGATGTCTTCTATGCCTATCATGCCCTTCTGAACGTCCCTGACGATGTCCTTCACGGCATCCGCTATCTCGCTCCTCCCGCCGTAGGCTAAGGCTATGTTCAGGGTGTAGTTCGTGTACTTTCTCGTTGCCCTCTCCGCTTCCTCAGCCGCTTTCCTGACGTTCTCCGGCAGGAGTTCCTTCCTCCCGAGGACGTTCACCCTTATAC
>WAMH01000110.1 GCA_015522395.1 Thermococcus sp.
GGAACCGCACTGCCGCGAACCTCAACGACGTTCATCCTCTTGACCTTGACCAGATCCCTGCCCAGGCGCTCTATTACCGCCTTGGCTTCCCTCAGCTGTTTCTCAAGGATTTCGATGCGCTTGACCTTTGCCTCCAGCTCCCTCTCGCGGAGAACCTTCTTCCTCACTTCCTCATCGTAGTCGGCTATTCTCCTCTCCAGCCGCTCGATGGTTCTCCTCTGCTCCCGGATTATGCCCCTAAGCTCTTCGTTCTCGCGCTCAAGGAATGCTATCCTCCCCTCAAGCTCACGGATTTTTCTCACATAGGGCCTCACATCAACGCTTTCCTGCTCCTCAGGCTCCTCCTCCCTCGGCCTCTCGCGCTTCGTGACCTTCTGCATCGCCTCACCGAGGTTGTAGCCCCCTATGACGAGGGCCTTTACCTCGTCGGCTTTCCTGGTTAAACCGACCTCCCGGAGGCGGGAATCAATGTGCTCCAGCTTCGGCTTGATGCGGAGGTAGGCCTTGTAGGCAGCCGCCAAAGCGTCACGCTGGTGGTCATCCTCAACGCTGATTCCCAAACTCCTCAGGAGTTCGTTCTTCTCCTCTATCCTTAGACTCTCCCTCGGAACGAAGAGATTTGCCTTAAAGGAGCGCGCTATCTTCTCGACGAAGCCGGGAGCGGGAGAAACGTCGGTGGCGACTATAACCGGATGCCCGATCTCGCCCACGAAGCGGAAGACCTCCCCAACGGGCATGTTCCTCTGGCTGTGGAGGGCAACTATTCTGCCGTTCAAATCTATCGCCGCTATGCCGACGGTTATCCCCGGATCGATTCCGACTATTATGCTCCTCCTCTCCCTGACCGCTTCCTCACCCCTGAGCGGTGCAAAGCCAAGCTCCGCCCTCTCAACCGGCTGAATTCTGACCTCAACGTCCCCGCCGCGCATGGGCCTTATCAGCCCTGCCAGCTCCTCCCGGGAAGCGTAAACCCGAAACTCGCCCCTCGCCAATCCGTAGTCCCTCTCCTCCGTCTCGAGGTCGAAGGGAATCTCCGCCCTCCTAAGCCTCTCCCCTATCTCACGCACTTTGTCCCTAACCAAGTTGTGCACCCTCTTTCTGTAGCGGTCCTGGCTCCATCCGCCTTTTCCATGGCTCCTTCCGCGCGTGACCTTGACGATGACCTCGTCCTCAAAAGCGAGAACCTCGTAGCCGACCCCTTTGCTCGCGAGTAGCGCTGAAAGCTTCGCCTCCTCGTAGGGGTCAAAGCGGTCAGTCGTTCTTATCCCGTGCTCCTTAGCCAAGCTCTGAAGGCTCCTCTGCTCGCCGGGCCTCCCTGTGACCTGGACGAGCTTGGTCTCGGGCGGAAGGGAGCGGAGGAACTTTCTGAGGTCCCCACCAAGCTCGGTAACGCTGTCGATTGCAACCATATCTGGCCTCTTCGCCTGGATGAAGCGGATCAACCTGTAAAGGGTGAACTCACCCTTTCGCTCGAGTTTTCCGTTGAACCAGCTCACCACTGCAAAGCGCTTCGGGTTCTCGCTTATTATGTCAACTCCGAGGATTAGAATAGGCCTCACCATCATGGTTTGTGGAGGGTAGGAAAAGGGATTTAAAAAGATTTCAGGTCTTAATTGAGGTTCTAACCGCGACCTCCACGGCTCTGTTTATCGTTTCCTGCGCCATCGACGGCCTCGGCTTGTCGAGGGCCTGCGCGTGGCTGAAGGGCACGTGTATGAAGCCGGCTTTGGTTTTCAATCCCCTCACTACTACCGTGTGGAGTGCCGTGAACATGGCTGCGTTGCAGACGTAGGTTCCTGCCGTGTTGGAGATTCCAGCGGGTATTCCATTGCTTCTCAAGGCCCCCACGATGGCCTTTATCGGGAGCGTCGAGAAGTAAGCAACTGGAGCACCCTCAAAGACCGGCTCGTCTTCTGGCTTAAACCCCTCGTTGTCGGCCATTGTTGAGTCCATAACGTTTATTGCAACGCGCTCGACGGTGATATTCGGCCTACCGCCGGCCTGGCCCGTCAGGATCACAACATCCGGCCTCTCCTTTACTATGAGCTTTGGCAGGATTTCCCTAACGCCCTTGAAGGTTACCGGAAGCTGGCGCTTTATCAGCACAGCACCGCCTATCTCATCGGGGAGCGCTTTAACGGCCTCCCATGAGG
>WAMH01000111.1 GCA_015522395.1 Thermococcus sp.
AAAGAAAATAGTCCCCGGTTATTAAACCTTTTTGGACCGCAAAATTTATAAACCCGCCCCGGTAGGTGATTACGGCGCTTGGCGTCGTTGGGAGTGGGCCGGTAGCTCAGCCTGGTATGAGCGCCGCCTTGGCAAGGCGGAGGCCCCGGGTTCAAATCCCGGCCGGTCCACCATCCCTGGGTTGGGCCCGTGGTCTAGACTGGTTATGACGCCACCCTGACAAGGTGGAGGTCCGGGGTTCGAATCCCCGCGGGCCCACCATAGGAGACTTTTGCCAAGCAAGAGTTTCATCAAAGTTAATAGCTCCTTCTAAGGGTTCAATTTACGGAGGGTTTTGTAATCCAAATGCGGGTTTTAAACAAGAACTATATACGATTGCGAGTTTAGAATTGGTTACTTTGGTGAAGCTTTTCCCAAAAGCTTGTTCGTCTGTGCGACGTTGGGGCTTTGCTCCACTACGCGGGACGATAGCTCCGTTGATTTTGATCCGTGTTAGTAGTTTTTCTTGAGAAGCGTCAACTGAGAGCCATGGAGTTACTTATGGAGCCCCGGGCGGGATTTGAACCCGCGACCGGCGGATTACAAGTCCGCCGCCCCGCCAGGCTAGGCTACCGGGGCACGGTTTAATGGGATGCTGGAATGGATATAAAGTTTTCGCACTTCAGATGCACCGCAAGATTTATAAATTCACCCCGTATTCCCTACATTGGGTCGTGCCGCCGTAGCTTAGTTGGTAGAGCGCCGGACTGTTAATCCGGCGGTCCCCGGTTCGAGTCCGGGCGGCGGCGCCATCCGTGGGCCCGTAGCTCAGCCTGGTCAGAGCGCGCGGCTCATAACCGCGTGGTCGGGGGTTCAAAGCCCCCCGGGCCCACCACTTCCGGTATCCTTCTGCGGTGATTCCCTCGAGCGCTTGCGCTGTTATTATTATGTCAATTAGTGCCCGTAAAAATCTGGAATTTTAGTCGTATCTGTAGTAGTATATTGGCATTTTGTCCTTAGATTGGGCTAAAAGTTGTATAGATGTTCATTGATTTTGGATCTGTTCCCCCCACCCCATCAGGGAGCTGGGGAACCTGGGGATTGAGTTTATAACCTTTACGGTGATCAATGCAGTGTTGTGTTCATTAAAGTCTATCGAAGCCCCTTGGAGGGTTCTTAAAGTTTACGTAACCGATATAAATCCCCTTCGCCCCCAGAAACCACTCGAAAAGCTTATATAGAAAAAACCACAGGGTGGAGGTAGTGGTAATCATTCTTGAAAAATGTTGAGGGGGCAGTTCTCGGTGGCGACGAAAAAGGAGTTTGATGTGTTCATGCATGAGCTGGTGCCCGAGCACAGAATCCTCAGTGAGGAGGAAAAGGAGGAACTTCTGCGGAAGTACAGAATAAAGATATCCCAGCTCCCGCAGATCAAAGCTTCGGATCCAGCCGTGGTTGCTCTTGGTGCGAAGCCGGGTGATGTTCTTGAGATAAAGAGGAAGAGCCCGACGGCCGGCTACTATAACTACTACCGGCTCGTTGTGGAGGACTGATTCTGAGAGGTGGGATCATGACGTCTAGAGGACAGACCGTTGTTGAGGTTACCCCCGACGATCTCTGGCTTGTTATGGAGGCTTACTGGAAAGAGAACGGCCTTGTGAGACAGCACCTCGATTCTTACAATGCCTTCATCGACTACGGGATGCAGCAGGTTATAGATGAGTTTGGCGGCTTGAAGCCGGACATACCGGACTTCGAGGTCAAGTTCGGGAAGATACGCCTCGGCGAGCCTGAGTTCCAGGAGGCACAGGGGCAGAGGAAGCCGCTCTACCCCATGGACGCTCGCATAAGGAACCTCACCTACTCGGCACCGCTTTACCTCGAACTCATACCCGTCATAAAGGGCATTGAGCAGGAACCGGTTGAGGTTCGCATAGGCGAGCTTCCGATAATGCTGAAGTCCAAGGCGTGCAGACTCTACGGTCTGAGCGACGAGGAGCTGATAAAACTCGGCGAGGATCCTCGCGACCCTGGAGGATACTTCGTCGTAAACGGTTCCGAGAGGGTTATAGTTTCTATCGAAGACCTTGCCCCCAACAAGACGCTCGTTGAGAAGGACGAGAGGCAGAACAGGATAATCGCGAAGGTCTTCTCTTACAGGCACGGTTACAGGGCGCTCATCACCGTCGAGAGGAGGAAGGACGGTATACTCTACGTCAACATTCCGAACGTCCCGAGACCGGTTAAGTTCGTCTACGTCATGCGTGCCCTTGGTCTTCTTAGTGACAGGGAGATAGTTGAGGCAGTCAGCGATGATCCAAGGATACAACAGGTTCTCTTCGACAACCTTGAGGATGCCAGCGACATAACGACGCAGGAGGAGGCAATGGATTACATCGGGAGGCTTTCCCTGCCGGGTCAGCCCAGGGAATACCGGCTCAAGAGGGCCGAGCACATAATAGACAACAACCTCCTGCCACACATGGGCGTTGAGGAGAAGGACAGGAGAGCAAAGGCCTACTACCTTGGCATGATGGCCCTTAAGGTCCTTGAGCTTTCGCTCGACCTCCGCGGTGAGGACGACAAGGACCACTACGCCAACAAAAGGCTCAAGCTGGCTGGAGACCTCCTGAGGGACCTCTTCAGGGTGGCATTCGGCCAGCTTGTAAAGGACATGCAGTATCAGATGACCAAGACCTACCAGAGGAAAGGCGAGCGTTATACCTTTGAGAACATTCAGCGCTTCGTGAGAAACTCGATAAGACCCGACGTGCTTAGCGAGAGAATCGAGCACGCCCTCGCTACCGGCGCTTGGCCCGGTGGAAGGACCGGTGTGAGTCAGCTTCTCGATAGGACCAACTACATGTCGACCCTCTCACATCTAAGGCGTGTTACCTCTCCGCTCAGCAGGGAGCAACCTCACTTCGAGGCGCGTGACCTCCACGGGACCCACTGGGGCAGGATATGCCCGACCGAGACTCCAGAGGGTCCGAACTGTGGTCTTGTCAAGAACCTCGCGCTGATGTCCCAGATAACCACCGGCATCCCGGAGGAGGAGGTAAGGGAGTATCTGAGCAGACTCGGTGTTGTTCCAATAGAGGAGCGCAGGCCGAATCCCCAGCTCTGGCGTGTTTACCTCAACGGAGTTCTTATCGGGACCATTGAAGATGGAGAAGCCCTGGTCAGCAGGATCAGGACCGACAGACGGAGCGGGAAGATAAGCGACGTTATCAACGCGGCTATCTACGCCGATCAAGACGTCAAGGAGATATACGTCAACAGCGACGATGGAAGGGTCAGGAGACCGCTTATCATAGTGGAGAACGGCCAGCCCAAGCTAACTAGGGAGCACGTGGAGGGGATAAAGAACGGAACGCTCACTTGGAGTGACCTCGTTAAGATGGGTGTCATAGAGTACCTCGATGCAGACGAGGAGGAGAACGCTTACGTTGCCACATGGCCATGGGAGGTAACGGAGGAGCACACCCACCTCGAGCTTATGCCAGCAGCGATACTCGGTATCCCGGCGTCACTCGTTCCATACCCGGAGCACAACGCCGCTCCAAGAAACACCTACGGCGCTGGTATGGCCAAGCAGAGCCTCGGCTTCGGAAGCGCGAACTTCCGCATACGGGTCGACACTCGCGGTCATTTGATGCACTATCCCGAGGTTCCTCTCGTCAACTCGCGCATAATGAAGGCCGTCGGTTTCGAGGACAGACCAGCAGGCCAGAACTTCGTTGTCGCGGTCCTCAGCTACGTCGGCTACAACATGGAGGATGCAATCATCATGAACAAGGCCTCAATCGAGCGCGGCCTCGGAAGGAGCACCTTCTTCAGAACCTACGAGGCGGAGGAGAAGCGCTACCTTGGCGGCCAGACCGACCGCTTCGAGGTTCCCGACCCGACGATACAGGGCTACCTCGGCGAGAAATACTACAGGCACCTCGACGAGGACGGCCTCATATTCCCGGAGTCCAAAGTGGAAGGAAAGGATGTTCTCGTTGGAAGAACTTCACCGCCCAGGTTCCTTGAGGAGCAGAGCGGCCTCGGCGGCATAATCCTCCAGGAGAGGCGTGAAACGAGTGTCAGCGTCAGACCGAGCGAGAGGGGCATAGTGGACAAGGTCATAATCACCGAGACCGGGGACGGAACCAAGCTCGTCAAGGTTACCACGAGGGATCTGCGCATCCCGGAGCTTGGAGACAAGTTCGCCTCGAGGCACGGTCAGAAGGGTGTCATCGGGCTCATCGTCCCGCAGGAGGACATGCCCTGGACGGAGAGCGGAATCGTTCCGGACCTGATAGTCAACCCGCACGGTATCCCGAGCCGTATGACCGTCGGACAGCTCCTTGAGGCCATCGGCGGAAAGGTTGCCGCGCTGAAGGGCAGGCGCGTTGACGGTACTGCCTTTATCGGAGAGCCGGAGGAGAAGCTCAGGAAGGAGCTTGAGGAGCTTGGGTTCAAGCACAACGGAAGGGAAGTCATGTACGACGGCATAACCGGAAGGAGGCTTGAAGCGGAGATATTCGTCGGCGTCATCTACTACCAGAGACTCCACCACATGGTAGCGGACAAGATGCACGCGCGCTCGAGAGGTCCGGTTCAGGTGCTCACCAAGCAGCCCACCGAAGGAAGGGCCAGGGAAGGCGGTCTCCGCTTCGGTGAGATGGAGAGGGATGTGCTCATCGGCCACGGCGCGGCAATGTTGCTCATAGAGAGGCTCCTCGAAGAGAGCGACAAGACGGAAGTGTGGGTCTGCGAGAACTGCGGACATATAGCCATAGAGGACAAGCGCCGCGGAAAGGTCTACTGCCCAGTCTGCGGCGAGGAGGAGAGGATAAGCAAGGTCGAGATGAGCTACGCCTTTAAGCTCCTGCTTGACGAGCTGAAGGCGATGGTAATAAGACCCGCCCTGAGATTGAAGGATAGGGTGTGATAGCATGCACATGAAGAAGGTCATCGGGAGTATTGAGTTTGGCATCCTCTCGCCACAGGAAATCAGGAAGATGAGCGCGGCCGAGATAACCGTTCCGGACACCTACGACGATGACGGTTATCCCATAGAGGGCGGCCTCATGGATAAGCGACTCGGCGTCGTCGACCCCGGTCTCAGATGTGAGACCTGCGGTGCAAGAGCCGGTGAGTGCCCCGGTCACTTCGGTCACGTCGAGCTCGCCAGACCGGTGATCCACGTTGGCTTCGCCAAGACCATTCAGAGGCTCCTTGAGAGCACCTGCAGGGAGTGCGGCAGGATAAAGCTCACGGATGAGGAGATAGAGGAGTATATGAAAAAATTCGAGGTCGTTGGCGACAGGAAGAAGGCCAAGGACAGGCTCATTAAGGAGATACACAAGAAGGCGAAGGAGAGGATGGTCTGTCCGCACTGTGGAGCACCGCAGTTCCCCATCAAGTTCGAGAGGCCGACCTTTTACTACGAGCTCAGGAAGGACGAGGAGGGTAACGAGTACAAGCACAGGATGATGCCGAGCGAGGTTCGCGACAGGCTCGAGAAGATACCCGACAAAGACTTGCCGCTCCTCGGTCTGCATCCTGAGAAGGCCAGGCCGGAGTGGATGGTCCTAACTGTCCTTCCGGTCCCCCCGGTTACCATGAGGCCCTCCATCACCCTAGAGAGTGGCATAAGAGCGGAGGACGACCTCACCCACAAGCTCGTTGACATCATCAGGATAAACAACCGCCTCAAGTCCAACATCGAGGCCGGGGCACCGCAGCTGATTATAGAAGACCTCTGGGACCTCCTCCAGTACCACGTCACGACCTACATCAACAACGAGACCTCGGGCATCCCGCCGGCCAAGCACAAGAGTGGAAGGCCTCTCAAGACGCTCTCCCAGAGGCTGAAGGGCAAAGAGGGTCGCTTCCGTGGGAACCTCAGCGGTAAGCGCGTCAACTTCTCAGCGAGAACCGTCATCAGCCCGGACCCGATGATAAGCATCAACGAGGTCGGCGTTCCGCTGGCAATAGCCATGGAGCTTACGGTTCCAGAGAAGGTCACTGAGTTCAACTTCGAGAAGCTCAAGAGGATGGTCCTCAACGGGCCCGAGAAGTATCCTGGAGCGAACTACGTCATCGACCCAGAGGGAAGGAGAATACGCCTCATGGAGAACAACCTCGAGATGATAGCCGAGAAGCTTGAGATTGGATGGACCGTCGAGAGGCACCTTCAGGACGGAGATGTAGTCCTCTTCAACAGGCAGCCGTCGCTGCACAGGATGAGCATAATGGCCCACCGCGTTAGGGTCATGCCCTACAGAACCTTCCGCCTTAACCTGGCAGTCTGCCCGCCCTACAACGCAGACTTCGACGGTGACGAGATGAACCTCCACGTGCCGCAGACGGAGGAGGCTCAGGCGGAAGCGAAGATACTCATGGAGGTCCAGAACCACATAATCTCGCCGCGTTACGGTGGCCCGCTTATAGCTGGAATTCAGGACCACATCTCCGGAGGTTATCTCCTCACGCGCGAGGGGGCTTACTTCACGAGGAGTGAAGTGGAGCAGATGCTGATGTTCGCTGGCATGGACGTGGTTAAACTGCCGGAGCCCGACAGGGTTGAGAACGGCGTCGAGCTGTGGAGCGGGAAGACGGTTTTCTCGCTCGCCCTCCCGGATGACCTTACGATATGGTACCGCAACAAGCTCTGCGATGAACCCGAGAGATGTGATGCCCTAGAAAAGCTCATCGAGGAGAAGCTCGTTCCCGACCCGGAGGAGGTCAGGAAGATCGCCTACGACGGCTTCGTCTACATCCAGAACGGGAAGCTCCTCAGCGGTGCGGTAGACAAGAAGGCCTACGGAAGGGAGGACGGAAAGCTCCTCGACATCATAGTGAGGGAGTACGGCGTCGAAAGGGCCAGGCAGTTCCTCGATCAGGTTACCAAGCTGGCGATATGGACGATAACCCACAAGGGCTTCACTACAGCAATAGACGACGAGGATCTGCCGAGAGAAGCCCTTGACAGGATACACGAGATAATCCGCGAGGCCGAGGAGAGGGTCAACAGGCTCATAGAGGCTTACAAGAACGGCGAGCTTGAGCCACTGCCGGGTAAGAGCCTCGAGGAGACCCTTGAGAGCAAGATAATGGCGGTTTTAGCTGAAGCGCGTGACAACGCCGGTAACGTTGCTGAGAGATACCTTGGTATGGGCAATCACGCGGTCATAATGGCCAAGACCGGAGCGAGGGGTAAGATACTCAACATCACCCAGATGGCTGCCATGCTCGGCCAGCAGTCCATCCGTGGAAAGCGTCTCTACCGCGGCTACCGCGGAAGGGTTCTCACCCACTTCAAGCCCGGCGACCTTGGAGCCAGAGCCAGGGGCTTCGTCACGAACTCCTACAAGAGCGGACTTACGCCGCAGGAGTACTTCTTCCACGCCATGGGTGGAAGGGAAGGTCTCGTCGACACCGCGGTCAGGACTGCGCAGAGCGGTTACATGCAGCGCCGTTTGATTAACGCCCTTCAGGACCTCAAGGTGGACTACGACGGAACTGTGAGGGACCCGACCGGAATCATCGTCCAGTTCCGCTACGGTGAGGACGGAATCGACCCGATGAGGAGCTGGGGTGGAAAGACCCTCGACGTCGACAGGGTAATCCTCAGGACACTGGTCAAGCTGAGGGGGGGTGAGTGAGATGGTCGCAGCGAAGACCATCAAGAGCCTCATCAACAAGACAGACCTTCCAGACAACATCAGGGAGGAGCTCTACAGCAAGCTCGTTGAATACAACAAGAAGTACAAGCTCAGGAAATCTGAGGTAGAGGCAATAATCCAGGAGGCGGTTAGGGAGTACGAGAAGGCGAAGATAGAGCCTGGAGAGGCCATAGGAACCGTCGCCGCACAGTCCATCGGTGAGCCTTCAACGCAGATGACCCTTAACACCTTCCACTACGCGGGTGTCGCTGAGATCAACGTCACCCTCGGTCTGCCTAGGATCATCGAGATTGTTGACGCGAGGAAAAACCCCTCAACGCCGATTATGACCGTTTACCTCGACGAGAAGCACCGCTACTACAGGGAGAAGGCCCTTGAGGTTGCAAGGAAGATAGAGGGAACCAGCCTCGAGAACCTCGCGAGGGAGACCAGCATAGACATCCTCAACTTCGAGTTCATCGTTGAGATAGACCCCGAGAGGCTTGAGAAGGCCGGCCTCGACATGGAGAGGATTCAAAGGAAGCTCGAGGGCTCGTTCAAGAGCGCGGAATTCGAAACTGACGGCTACGCCCTCATCGTGAGGCCCAAGAAGGCCGGAAAGCTCTCAGACCTGAGGAGACTCGCCGAAAAGGTTAAAAAGCACCGCCTTAAAGGCCTCTCTGGCGTCGGAAAGACCATCATAAGGAAGGAAGGCGACGAGTACGTCATCTACACCGAGGGTTCCAACTTCAAGCAGGTGCTCAAGGTCCCCGGTGTTGACCCGGCCAGGACCAGAACCAACAACATCTGGGAGATTGCCGAGGTTCTCGGCATCGAAGCGGCGAGGAATGCAATCATAGAGGAAATAGTAAACACGATGCGCGAGCAGGGTTTGGAGGTTGACGTCAGGCACATCATGCTCGTCGCCGACATGATGACGCTCGACGGCGTTATAATGCCCATCGGCAGGCACGGTATAGTTGGGGAGAAGGCCAGCGTGCTTGCCAGGGCCGCTTTCGAGATAACCACACAGCACCTCTTCGAGGCCGCCGAGAGGGGCGAAATTGACCCGCTCAACGGCGTCGTTGAGAACGTGCTCATAGGCCAGCCCGTGCCCGTCGGTACGGGAACCGTAAGACTGGCAATGAATCTCCCCCTGAGACCGAAAAGGGAGTAGGGAGGTGTGAGTAATGGTTGACTTCACCTTTGAGCTTAGGAAAGCACAGGACACCGGGAAGATAGTGATGGGAGCCAAGAAGGCCATCCAGTACGCAAAGATGGGAGGGGTAAAGCTGATTATCGTTGCAAAGAACGCGAGGCCCGACATAAAGGAGGACATATTCTACTACGCCAAGCTCAGCGGTATACCGGTTTACGAGTTCGAGGGAACCAGCGTCGAGCTTGGAACCCTCCTCGGAAGGCCGCACACCGTCTCCGCGATCTCGATAATAGACCCCGGTGAGAGCAGAATACTCGCCCTTGGGGGTAAGGAGTAATGCCGCTGAAGCTCAACACCGACCAGATCAAGTTCATAGCTCTGTTCGAGAGCATGACTGGAGCTACAGTCCTCGACTGCCTCATAGACACCAACAGGAACAGGCTCATATTCGTCATAAAGAAGGGTGAGATGGGACTGGCCCTCGGAAAGAAAGGCGCGAACGTCAAGCGCGTTCAGGGAATGCTCGGGA
>WAMH01000112.1 GCA_015522395.1 Thermococcus sp.
CCCAGCCGCGGGAGCCTGCCAAGCCCTTCTCGTGGGCCGTTTTGACCCTCTCGACAAGCTCATTCTCGGGCAGGTAGCCGCTCTTCGGGTATTTGAGCTGGTAGGTGTCAGTCCACTCGCGAGCCGGATGATTCTGCGGCTGGAAGAGAGCGTCGAAGTTCCAGAACTGGGTCTCTATCATGCTCTCCGAGGTCATCTCTATAAAGCCCATCTCGATGAGCCTTCTCCTTATCTTGTCCAGGAAAGCGCGGTAGGGCTGCTTCTTGCCGGGGTAGATCCTCCTAACGGGGGCTTTGATGTCAAAGCGCCTGAACTCGACTTCCCGCCACTTGCCGGACTTTATGAGTTCCGGAGTAAGGACGGATACCTGCTCCCTCAGCTCGATGCCCTTCCTCACGAGTTCCTCTCCGGCAGGGGTTATCTCGACGGTTCTCTCGGTTACAGTGTCCTCCTCGGCTATCTTTCTCCTCTTCAGCTCCTTTATGGGGACGAGCTTCCCAATCTCGCTCAGGGGGACGGTTCCCTTCTCGGCCAAAAGTTTCAAGGCCCTGTCTATTGGTCTCTCCCCGGCTTCGAGGCCCTTTTCGGTTATCTCAAGGACGAGCTTTCCGCCCTCCTTCCTGACGCTCGCCCAGCCCTCCTTCCTGAGAAGGCCGACGATGGGCTTGAGTTCATCCTTACTGAGAACTCCTGAAAGGTCGTCGAGGGTGACTTTGCCCTTCTCCTTCAGAACTTCCAGCGCCCTCCATTCCGGAAGGCCTATCTCCGCGTACTTTTTCCCGGTCTCGGTGAGAACCGCGACCTTCTCGCTCCTCTCGTGGAGCCTGGCCAAACCCTTAGCCTGCAGGCCGAGGACCGCCCTCATCACCGCGACCTGGTCGAGGCCGGTTTTTTCAACGAGTTCCTCGAATTTGAGCTTTTTGCCCTTGCCGAGCTTTATGAGCGTGAGCTTCTCCTGATAGCTTAGCTCCATAATGCCACCTCCCGGTGAGGATGAGAGGGAGAACTTAAGAGAATTGCGGTGAATTTTGCAGGCCTCAGAAGGGAGCGAACTATCTCTTTTGGTCAACCCCTTCGAACGGGTTGTAGATTTCCAGTCCATTTATGCCCACAAAGTCCTCAACGTTCCTCGTTACGAGTATGAGGCCATATTGGAGGGTCGTTGCGGCTATAACTGCATCAGAAATCCCTCTCCCATTCCTCCCTCAGCTCCCGCAGGCTCTCTTCGAGGTCCTTTTTGTCCCGGTATATGCCCCAGTATTTGGAAGGCTCAAAAAGCCGACCTTTCAACCTCTCCCAAAGCTCGGGAGGTACGATAACTCCCTTAATCCGCCCGTGTTCATCGTATATGTACTCAACCCCTTCCATTCACACACCCATTTTAAGTTTGGGCTTTTGATATTTAACGCCTTCGCCAGAAGTGAAACAGAGGGAAGAAAAAGAGAACCCTCATCCCTTGTGCGGGAAGAAGACGACCTTTCCGGTCTTGCCCGCGCGCATCAGCTCGAAGGCTTCCTCAAACTTGTCGAAGCCGTTGTATCTGTGGGTTATGACCTCATCGAGCTTGAGCTTGCCGCTCTGGATGAGGCTCGAGACGGTGTACCATGTCTCCCAGAGGTGCCTTCCGGTTATTCCGTGTATCTCAAGGGCCTTGAAGATGATGAGGTTGTTGAAGTCAAGGGTAACGTCGCGCGGGAAGAGGCCGAGCAGGGAGACCCTTCCACCCGGAGTGGTCGCTGCTAAGCCCTGCTCGAGTGCTTTTGGAGCGCCGCTGAACTCAAGGAAGACCTCAACGCCAGCCCCATCGGTTATGTCCATCACAGCTTTGACCGGATCCTCCTCGAAGGGGTTGATGACGTAGTCGGCACCGACCTTCTTCGCCAGCTCTCTCCTGTAATCGCTCGGCTCGCTCACGATAACAGGGTAGGCGCCGCTGGCCTTGGCAACGGTTATTCCAAGGAGTCCAAGAGGTCCGGCACCGGTTATGAGGGTGCTCCTTCCTGCTATCGGGCCGGCGAGAACGGTGTCAACCGCGTTTCCAAGCGGCTCCTGGAGGGCTGCGTGCTCGGGCTTCATCCCCTTCGGGTTCTTCCACGCGTTTCTAGCAGGAACGATGGCGTACTCGGCGAAAACACCGTCCATATCGACGCCGAAAATCTTAGTGTTCTGGCAGACGTGGTAGCGGTTGTGCTTGCAGGCGTAGCACTTGCCGCAGACGATGTGGGTTTCCGCGCTTATGTAGTCGCCAACCTGAAGGTCCTCAACGCCGGGTCCGACCTCGACGACCTCTCCAGCCACTTCGTGACCCATGATCTGGGGCGGCTTTATCCTGCTCTGCGCCCACTCGTTCCACTCGTAGATGTGCAGGTCTGTTCCGCAGATGGTAGTCGCGAGAACCTTTATGAGAACCTCGCCCGGTCC
>WAMH01000113.1 GCA_015522395.1 Thermococcus sp.
ATCTTCTCGATGAAGTCGAGGATTTCTTCGCTCCCGAGCCTCACCTTTCCGAGCCTCGACGCGTAGGCCACAACGGCAACCGTGGCCATCATGTCAAGCCCTTCGCTCTGGCACTTCCGGTATATTCTCCAAGCCAGCTCCGGATCCTCCACCTTCAGGGTGAAAGTCACCGCTGGAAAAGTCCCCTGACAGAGGTTTATTGGGAGCGTCTCTCCGCCGTATTCCACGATTCCCCAGCACCTCAGCGGGCAGGAGAAACAGCTCGCCCTCCCAACGGTGTGCTCCTCGAAGAACTTCTTAGCCTTCATGGCAGCCTCTTCCGCCTTCTCCCACTCCCTCTCGTAGTCCCCGAAGTAGGGCATTCTAAGCTGGAGTATTACAGGTACAAAGTCCACGTGCCAGTTCTTGAAGCGGAGGAACTCTCCGCTGTTGGTTATGCTCTTCTGTATCTCCTCGAAGGCGGACATCAGCTCCAGCGGGTTGTAAGGGCTTGCTCCCCTCGTCCCGTGGACGAGGATGGCCTTGAGCTTCTTGGCACCCATCACGGCCCCGAGGCCGCCGCGGGAGGCAAGGTTCCTGTGGGAGAAGGAAATCCCCGCGAACTTCACGCCGTTTTCCCCCGCCCTGCCTATGCAGGCCACCTTGAGGTCTGGGTGTCCCCTGGTTAGGACATCTATCGTCTCGAAGGCGCTGAGGCCCCATATCCCCTCGGCGCTCTCTATCGAGACCTCCTCGTTCTCTATCCTCAGGTAGACCGGCTCCTCCGCCTTTCCAGTCACAACAATCCCGTCGTAGCCCGCGAACTTCAGGGCTGAGGGAAACTCCCCGCCGGTGCTGCTTCCGCCGATGAGCCCCGTGATCGGCGACACTGCAACCACATCCATCCTTGAGCCGGAGGGGACGAATGAAGTCAGCGGGCCGGTCATGAAAATTAAGGCGTCCGGGCTGTCGTGGAGTATCCTCGTGGCGATTCCCCTTCCGCCGAGGAAGTCCCCCGCGTACTTCTCGGTGGGTTCGGTTTTTACCGTCTTCGAGCTCAAATCAACGAAGAGTATCTTTCCGGTGTAGCCGAACATCTCAATCACCACTCAAGGTCATACCTCTCAAGCGTCTCCTCTGCCGGGATTCCGTTCTCGCCCCAGCCCCTCAGCCTGTAGTACTCAAGCTTCATCTCCTCGAACTTCTCCCTGTCTATGCCAACCCCGGCCCAGGGGCCAGAGCGGATTACGCTCCTGAAGAGCCTCTCGGAGAGGGTGTCCTTCTCCCGATCAACACCTCTACGCACGTTGAACATCCTCTCAAGCGTCCTTATCTTTCCGGCGTAGAAGTGGAGCTTCTCCGGTGTGAACTCCATCCCGGTTGCGGCGCTCAGTGCCTCCGCCCACAGCTCTAAGGGGATCGAGAGCATAGGGGTGTCGCAGACGCCCAGGGAGTCCGCTATTATGTGCTCGTCCTCGAAGTAAGCCACGAGCTTGGCCTTACCCCTGTAGCTGGTCGGCTCTGCGGCGCTCTCGTCACCGGCTACCTCCTTCGCGACCTTCCTGGCCTTCTCCGGCTTCGTATAGTACGAAGATGCCGGAAAGCCGTGTATGGCCCTGCTTATGCTCCCGCTCTCAGAGACCGCCCCGGCGAGGGAAACGCCCCTGAAAGGCCTTACGTCGCTGCTCCACGACTCCATTCCGCCCTTGACGTAAACCGCTGGAACCCCAAAGTGCTCGCTCGCCCTCTTGATTCCCTCAGCCAGAACGTTGCCCGGCCCCTCGCGGTTCACTATCTCGTCTATGAGACTCAGTATCTCCTCGCTCCCGAGCCTGACGAGGCCGACCCTTGATGCGTAGGCTATAACAGCAGCGGTGCCCATTATGTCCAGCCCCTCCCTCTGAAGCCTTAGATAGACCTTCCAGGCCAGCTCGGGGTCTTTTATCTTGAGGATGAAGATTATCGCCGGGAAAGTCCCCTGGCAGGCCACCATCGGGGCCTCTTCACCTTTATACTCCACCCACGCCCAGCACCTCAGCGGGCAGGCGAAGCAGCTGTTGGGCCTCAGAGTCGCCATCTCCTCGAAGAACTTCTTGGCGTTCTTGGCTGCCTCCTCCGCTTCCTCCCAGAACTCCTCCTCGTAGTCGCCGAAATAAGGTCTCCGGGCCTTGAGAAGGGAGAGCGAGATGTTCGCGTGCCAGTTCTCGTACTTCTTGAAGGCGGGGCTTTCGAGCATTCTGCGCTCGATTTCGAGGTTGGTCTCCATCAGCCTCTTAGTGTCCCTAACCTTTACTCCCTTAGTTCCGGCGACCGCTATCGCCTTGAGGTTCTTGCTTCCCATTACAGCCCCAAGGCCGCCTCTGGCCGCGAGGTTGCGCTTTGAGAAGCTTATTCCGGCGGTCTTTACGAGGTTCGCCCCGGCCTTTCCTATGCAGGCCACCTGAACGTCTTCCCTGCCGAGCCTCTTGATGCAGTCAACGGTGTCGTAAACGTCGTACTCCCAGCAGTGCTCGGCGTCGTGGAAGGTGACCTCGTCGTCTATGATGCGGATTCCCATGGGCTTTTCGGCCTTCCCGGTTATGACTATTCCGTCGTAGCCCGCGAACTTGAGAACCGCCCCGAAGTCGCCTCCGGCACTGCTCCCGCCGAGGAGGTTGGTGACCGGGGAGAGGGAGACGATGTCTATCCTCGAACTTGATGGGGCGGCTCCTGTGAGGGGACCGGTCATCATTATGAGCGCATTCTCTGGATCGAAGGCGTTTGCCTCGGCGGGTATGAGGTCGTAGGCTATCTTGGTCGCTATCCCCCTCCCGCCGAGAAAGTCCGCGGCGTACTTCTCCGTGGGTTCTGTTCTGACGACCCGGGAGGTCAGGTCTATGAAGAGTATTTTCCCGGCGTATCCGAACATTTCAGTCCGCCTCCCCATAGAGAACCCTAACTCCCCTCTTCCTCGCCTCGGGAACGGCATCGTCCGGCACGACCTCTATAACGTTCATCGGGCAGTACTTGGCGCACTGCGGGTCGCCGCCGCAGAGGTCGCACCTTATCATCTTATTGTTGATGTAGTCGTAGAGAACGCCTCCAACCGGGCAGACGAGTGTGCACATCTTGCACCTTATGCACTTCTCGTCGTCCACCATCCTCACGCCGTTCTGCATGTGAATTGCCCCCATAGGGCAGACGAGCTCACAGGGGGCGTCCTCACACTGGAGGCACATTACCGGGAACTTCTCGCCTTTGTAGCCCAAAACGTGGATTCTGGAGAGGTCTGGGTTTATCACCCCTTCATGGCTCAGGGAGCAGACCATCTCGCAGGTGTGGCAGCCTATACACCCCTCCTCGTGGACTATCAGGTAGGGCATTTCGATTCACCTGATTTTACATGAAAATTTTTCCATATAAAAGGTTTTCACAAACCAAAGGTTGTGAACGGCGTAGCGGGTTCCTTATTGTTGGGAATTACCTGAGTTAGGGGACAGTCATACGTGTTAATACTGTCCAAAGTTTCCCTACCCCCCAAGGGTGGAGGCGCCACTCGGGCATTCGATGCCGGTTGATGCTTCAGGTGGGGATTTCTCCCTCAGCAATCTCATGAGCTCATTTACGTCTTCAAAGATGAGTGCTCCACTCGGGCAAGCCTCAACGCATGCGGGCTCCTTTCCTTCGGCCCTCCTGTCGGCGCAGAGGTCGCACTTGAACATCACCCCCGTTATCTCGTTGAACCTTGGTATTCCATAGGGGCAGGCTATGGCACACATGAAGCAACCTATGCACTTGTCCTCCGCTAACATTACAGCCCCGTCCTCGTCGTGGTAGAGTGCATCGGTGGGGCAGGCATCAATGCATGGCGCATCCTCGCAGTGGCGGCAGTTCATGGGCATCATAGTCCAGTTGGAGTTTATCACGCGTATTCTTGCCAGTGAAGGGTTCACAATCCCCTCATGGGTTAGGGAACAGACGAGTTCGCATGTGTGGCAGCCCACGCATTTTGAAAAATCTATAATAATTTTTTTCTTCTTCTCCGCGGACATGGGAACCGCCATATTATATATGAAAATTTTTCCATATAAAAGGTTTTCACAAACCAAAGGTTGTGGACAGAAATGGGAACTTTCTAAAGCTCAAACTCCTTCCTGAGGGGCCGAATAACACTCTCCGCCAAGATTATTCCCCCTACAAGGAGCAGGCCAGCCAAGAGAAAGGTCTCCCTCAGGCCGAGCCACTCCACCAAAGCGGCCCCCAGGATGGGCGCGTAGAGGCCTCTTATCCCACAGGTCGTCAGGTGGAGGGCCGATAAGTCCTCAGTCCTGTAATCGGGAACGCCCATCGAGAAGGCCTGCCAGCCTATTGAAACGGCAGAGCCTCCGAGACCGCAGAGAATCCCTGCAAGGTAGATATAG
>WAMH01000114.1 GCA_015522395.1 Thermococcus sp.
ACTATATCTTCCGCGAGAACTTCAGCGAGGAGCGCGAGAAAGAGCTTGAGGAGAAGACCGGAATTCCAGCGGAGACAATCCATGAGATGAAGGAGGAGTTCGAGTACTGGTATCCCCTAGACTGGCGTTGCTCCGCCAAAGACCTCATACCGAACCACCTGACGTTCTTCATCTTCAACCACACCGCGATCTTCAGAAAGGAGCACTGGCCGAAGGGAATAGCCGTCAACGGCTTCGGAACGCTGGAAGGACAGAAGATGAGCAAGAGCAAGGGCAACGTGCTGAACTTCATAGATGCAATCGAGGAGAACGGTGCAGATGTGGTGAGGCTCTACATAATGAGCCTTGCCGAGCACGACAGCGACTTCGACTGGCGCAGGAAAGAGGTAGGAAAGCTCCGCAGACAGGTAGAGAGGTTCTACGAGCTGATAAGCGAGTTCGCAAGCTATGAAGCCAAGGACGGCGTTGAGCTGAAGAACATAGATAAGTGGATGCTCCACAGGCTCAACAAGGCCATTAAAGGAACCACCAACGCCCTTGAGGAGTTCAGGACGAGGACGGCAGTGCAGTGGGCCTTCTACACGGTTTTAAACGACCTCCGCTGGTACATGCGCAGAACCGAGGGCAGGGACGACGAGGTCAAGCGCTTTGTATTAAGAAAGCTCGCCGAGGTCTGGGTCAGGCTCATGGCGCCCTTCACACCCCACATAAGCGAGGAACTGTGGGAGAAACTCGGCGGAGAGGGCTTCGTGAGCTTGGCGAAATGGCCTGAACCCGTTGAGGAGTGGTGGAACGAGACGGTAGAGGCTGAGGAGCAGTTCGTCCAGTCCGTCATCGAGGACATCAAGGAGATTATTCGCGTAGCTAAGCTCGAGAATGCGAAGAGGGCCTACATCTATACCGCCCCCGAGTGGAAGTGGAAGGTAGTTGAAGTTGTTGCAGAAAAGAGGGACTTCAAGTCAGCGATGGCCGAGCTGATGAAAGAGCAGGAGATGAGGAAGCACGGCAAGGAGGTAAGCAAGCTTATCCAGAGACTCATCAGGGAGAGGGCCTTTGAAGTGAAGCGCATAGACGAGGAGAAAGCGCTTAGAGAGGCGAAGGACTTCATTGAGAAGGAGCTTGACATCGAGATAATCATCAACGCCGAGGAGGACAAGGGCGGAAAGAAGAAGGCCGCGATGCCGCTGAAGCCGGCGGTGTTCGTGGAGTGAGGAACCTCCTTTCTTTTTATTGCTCCGGACTTTTTCAGGCACTCCACGTCGGCTTGAAGCTTCGAATAAACGACCGCCCACAACGTGCCGGCTATTACGAGGAGCAAAAAGTTCTCGCCGAGATAAATCTCAATCGTTGCCCCAAACAGGGCAAGGAAACCAATGAAATACCGCACGAAGAGCAGCCTTATCGCTATTCCCTTGCCACTCCTTAGCCCGTGTTTCCTTATGAGGGCATCTTTTTCCTTCCCATAGAGATACAGGATGTAGGGGCTCATAAAAAGCCAGTATAAAAGAGCGAACCTAAACCCGAAGAGGATTAACGGTTCCAAAGACCATTATAAGAACGTTTGCAACGATTATCCCTTTGAGGAGGTTATATCGAAAAATTGAATAGCAGGGGATATTCATCTCCTCTCACCATTGATGGCTGTTGGACATATATTTTTGAAACATGGAGGATTCGCTGGAGGATACTGTTTCTCCATGTAAGCATCATAGGAAATTTCGACTTGCGTGTTAATATGCTTTTCCCAGCCTCCACTGACGTAATTTCCAAGAAGTTTTGATATACCCCATGAAACACCCCCTGAAATTACCTTTGATCCAGTCGTACCAAATAATGTTTCTGCGGCCTCCTCAGGAAAGAACAAGCTTATCCCTATAGACACAGTGAGGTCAACGAAATCCGCTCCATTCCACGTGTGATAATACAGCTCGAGGGTAGTTAGTTTCATCCCTTGGTACTCCTCTTTTGGACGAACTCCGATATATATTATCCCGGCTGGAACATTATCATCGACGGAAACTTTAATCTTAGCAAAATTAAACC
>WAMH01000115.1 GCA_015522395.1 Thermococcus sp.
TGGGCGTTTTAACGCCTATGAACTTCATCCTCTCGATTGCCTCCAGAATGTCCCCCTCGCTGACGTTGTTGCAACGGCAGACTATCTTTCCGTAAGCTGGATTCTTCTTTACAATCTCGTTGACCCTCTCCGGCGGGAGCATGAAGAAGTGTGTGATTTCCTTTCGGTAGGGGTTCCACCTCTCCTTCTCAACGAGCTTGATTCCAAGGTCGCGCTCGATTATCCCTGCAACTTCATAGGCTATCGCCGGTGCGCTCGTCAAACCGGGTGAGCGGATTCCCGCGACGTTTATGAATCCAAACACCTCTTCCTCGGCCCTGATTATGAAATCACCGCCCGTAGGTTCTGGCCTTAATCCTGCAAAGGTTCTTATCACCCTGCTCCTCGGTGGAAGCTGCGGCCAGAGCTTTCTGGCACCTTTCCAGACCTGTTCGAGACCCTCCTCGGTTGTGGCGAAGTTGTCTTTCTCTTCTGGAGGCAAATCCTGGGCGTTCGGCCCTATCATGAGATGGCCGGAAACCTCGGTTGTAACGACAATTCCCTTGCTTATCGGAGTCGGCGTCGGGAAGAGGACGTGGTTAGGGCCTTTAACGGTGTCGTCGAAGAGGTAGTACTCGCCCTTCCTCGGGTGGATCTCGAAGTAGTCTATCCCGGCCATCCGCGCTATCTCGTCTGCGTGGAGACCGGCGGCGTTGATTACCACGTCGGCCTCAATGAAGCCGTTGTTGGTCTCGACGCCTTTAACTTCTCCGTCCTCAACCTTTATGCCCCTCACTTCCGTTTCGAGGTGGGTCTTGACGCCGTTGGCAACGGCGTTCTCAACGAGCGCTATAACCGCCGGGATTGGCGAGATCTGGCCGACTATCGGAACCCAAAGGGCACCAAGGGCTTCTCTGGTAAGGTTGGGTTCCATGTGGAAGAGCTCTTCTCTGCCAACTATCCTCATCTCGGGGACGCCGTTCTTCCTCCCGCGTTCCAAAAGCTTCTCAAGCTCGTCAAAGTCCTCCTCCTTGGTTGCAACTATCAAAGCCCCGTTCCAGACGTGAGCTATCTGGAGTTCCTTAACCCAGTGGTGCCAGAGCCTATTGCCTTTTATGCAGAGCCTCGCCCTCGTCGGGTACTTCTCCGGGTCGTCGTCGTAGCCGCCGTGGATTAAAGCCGTGTTTGCCTTGCTCACACCCCAGCCCACATCCGGAGCCTTCTCGATTAAGTGAACCTCAAGGTTCTCGTATTTACTCAGGACGCGCGCTATGCTCGCACCGCTTATTCCAGCGCCTATTATGGCCACTTTCGTCTTCATATTCCTCCCTCCGATATAACCTCCAAAAGGTCTTTTCCTGTTTTAAAGCTTTCTTCAACCTTTGGTTTGCCATAAAAGAAAAGATAGAACAGTTCTGGACATAAAAAGGAAGGGCATTAGTGGCCGCCGACTGAGTGAACATGGTTGGACTCCTGGTTCAGGCATCAACGACCTTAGCCCAGCCCATCGCCCTCTTCACGGCCTCCTTCCAGCCGCGGTAGAGCTTTTCCCTGGTTTTTTCATCCATCTTCGGCTCGAAAACCTTTTCGACCTTCCAGAGGCGCTCTATCTCCTCAAGGCTTTCCCAGTAGTCCACGGCCAGTCCTGCTAGGTAAGCCGCTCCAAGGGCAGTGGTCTCTTTAACCACCGGCCTCACGACACGCCTGTTGAGTATGTCCGCCTGAAAAGCCATCAGGAAGTCGTTGGCCGTTGCTCCACCGTCAACGCGGAGCTCCTTTATTCCGACCAATTTTTCCATCTCCTCAATGACGTCCCTTGTGAGGTAGGCTATCGCCTCCAGCGTTGCCCTCGCGAGGTGTTCTCTGCCGGTTCCGCGCGTTATGCCTATTATAAGGCCCCTTGCAAACTGGTCCCAGTAAGGAGCACCGAGACCAACGAAGGCCGGGACGAAGTAAACTCCCTCGTTGCTCTCCAGCTTTTCCGCGAGTTCCTCTGTTTCAGAGGCGTGCCTGATAATCTTTATCCCGTCGCGGAGCCACTGGACGGCCGCTCCAGTCACGAATATGCTCCCTTCCAGCGCGTAGGTGACCTTTCCCTTCAGTCCCCACGCTATCGTCGTGAGCAGGTTGTTTGAGTAGCGGACTGTCTTTCCAGTGTTTGCCAGTATGAAGCTCCCGGTTCCGTAGGTGGCCTTCACCATTCCCGTTTCAAAGCCCGCCTGACCGAATAAAGCGGCCTGCTGGTCGCCGGCGTCTCCACTTACCGGAATTTCCGCACCGAGGAGGTCTCTCCTCGTATAGCCGTAGACCTCGCTCGACTCCCTTACCTCGGGCAGAATGTCCCTGGGAATATCGAATATCTCGAGGAGCTCGTCGTCCCAGTCAAGCCTCTTGATGTTGAAGAGCATCGTTCTGGATGCATTCGAGTAGTCCGTCACGTGCTCTCCGGTCAGGCGGTAGATGAGGAAAGTATCTACAGTTCCAAAGAGGAACTCTCCCCTCTCGGCCTTCTCCCTCAGCCCGGGCACGTTGTCGAGGAGCCACTTGAGCTTGCTCGCGGAGAAGTAGGCGTCGGGCACGAGGCCGGTCTTCTGCCTTATCATATCGCCGTATTCCCGCTTTATTTCCTCGACCATTTCTGCCGTCCTTCTGCACTGCCACACTATCGCGTTGTAAAGCGGTTTCCCGTTTCTGTCCCAGACTATTGTCGTCTCGCGCTGGTTGGTAACTCCGATGGCGGCTATCTGGTTCGGTTCTATTTTGGCCCTCTCAAGGGCGGTCTTTATCGCCCTGAACTGCGCCTCCCAGATTTCCTCTGGGTTGTGCTCCACCCAGCCGGGCTTGGGATAATGCTGGGGGAACTCGTACTGGCCGATTCCAAGGATGTTGCTTTCCCTGTCGAATATTATCGCCCTCGCTGAGGTGGTTCCCTCGTCGAGTGACATGATGAACTTCTCCATGTGACCACCGGGATGAATTCGGCGTGGGTTTAATTAGGTTTTCCGCCCCCGCGCGCCCTGTTGACGATGATGACCGCGCCCAAGACCAAGAGTGCAATCTTTGCCAGCAGGCTTGAGAGTGCAGGGTAGTATAGAACCCCGTAATCGGTGGGTATCACGACGTCCATCGCATAGCAGCTTCCGCTCGCGTTCAGGTTCAGCTCCGTGCCCTTCAGCCCTTCTTCCTGTACCCTGACGAAACGCTCAACGGCCTTTCGTTCGGTCCCAGGCAGTTCGGGCAGGTACTTCTCCAGGGTCTCCACTTCCTCCCTCTGTCTAAAGTACAGTTCCCGGCTCTCCGCTATGAAGCTCAGAACGCTGTCCCTGGGCTCCACTTCCGCCTGCCAGCCCAGCTCCCTGGCTTTCCTCGCGAGTTCTCCGTAGTTCTCGGGGTTCACGCCCACCCTGACCCTCACGACGTAGTCCTCAAAGCTCACACCCAGTATCTTGGAGCCGGTTTCATTTATGAGGAGAGGGGCCCTGTCCACGTTTCCTCCCCCACGGGGCACGTCCACGTAGCCCACCACCGGCCAGCACGTTTCCCCGCTTCCTTTCATCGAGAGAAGACCCTCAACGGCTTCCCTGTGCAGTGAAGCCTCGTGTTCAAAGTAGAGGGCCTTCCCAATGAAGAACGCACCGAGGATCAGGATTATCCCGAAGGCGGCCATGTAAAGCCTTCTTCTGCCCGAGGTGATGAGGCCCAAGATGCCCAGAGCCGCCACAATGACCCACACCAGAA